>NZ_JBHXTG010000031.1:0-85955 GCF_042677465.1 Kitasatospora sp. NPDC127111 | reverse complement strand
CCGCAGGACGTTCCTGCGGGGCACCGGCGCGGGTGCGCGGGTTCGCCGGGGGGCCGGCTGGCGGGCTGCCGGGGTGGCGGGCTGGCGGGATGGCGGGGTGCCCGGGCCGGCCTCCCGGTGCGGGCGGGCCGTCCGCCGGGCCGTGGCTCGGGCCCTGCCGCGGGCCGTCCGGCAGGCCGTGGCTCGGGCCGTCCGTCAGGTCGTGGCTCAGGCCGCGCCGAGGACGGCGTCCGGGGTGCGGCCCGCCTGGGCCTGCTCGACCCGCTGGACCAGCATCGCGGCGAGCCGCCGGGTGGCCGCCGGGTCGGCCGGGCCGCCCTCGGTGGTCACCGTGGCGACCACCGTGCCGGAGCGCAGCACGATGCTGACGCCGTCCCGGCCGGCCAGCTGGCCCTGGAAGGCACGGCTCTCGGTGCCCAGCGCGGCCACGTCGACGGTGCGGTACTTGCTGCCGTCGCCGTACGCCGCGTACGCCTCGGTGAGACGGTCCTTGGCGGCCGCCTTGCTCGGCAGGGTGTCCACCGCGAAGCGCACCGTGACCTCGCCGGAGGCGAACCGGGCGGTGCCGCTGAGCGGCTTGCCGCTGCACGAGCCGGCGCCGGTGCAGGTGGTGGCGTGGTCGGCGGTGTCGACCTTGCGCTTCTCCTCCTCCCAGCCGGTCATCGCCTTCTGGTCCGGAAGCAGCTGGAGCAGGAGCTTGTCGTCCAGCAGCAGCGTGTCGGAGTCCGCCCCGGCCGGCTGCGCGGCCCCGCCACCCGTGCCGGCGCCGCCACCGGGGGCCGGCGTTCCGGGAGCGGCCGTTCCCGCCGTCCCGGCCGCCGCGCCGGAGCCGCCGGACGCGGCGCCGCCCGCCGGGCTCGCCCCGGGGCTCGCGGGGGCGGTCGTGGCCGCTCCCCCGGCCGCGCCCGCGGCCGTGCTCGCGGCCGTGCTCGCGGCCGTGCTCGCGCCGCCCGCCGCCGTGTCGTGGGCGGCCTTCGACCCCCCGGACCCGCAGGCCGCCAGCACGCCCAGCAGAACCCCCGTCGCCGCCGCCGCGGCAACCTTCCGACCGACCGTGCCCATCGCCCGCTCCCTCTCGTGTCAGTGGACCATCAACATAGACGCGGCCGGCGGCATCCGGTTCCCCGGGGTCCCGATCAGCGGCGGAGCACTCCCCGGGCCGCCCGGACCGGCCCGCCGGCCGACCGCCGCGCGCCTCCCGGCCGGAGGTCCGGTGGCGGTGCGACCATCGGCCCATGCCGTCCGAAGACGTACCCAGCACCGACGAACAGCAGATCCGCACCCTGGTCGAGCGGTGGGCCGAGGCCGTGCACCGCGGCGACATGGCGGGCGTGCTGCGCGACCACAGCGACGACATCGTGATGTTCGACGTCACGCCCCCGTTCCAGGGCGTCCGCGGGATCGACGCCTACCGGGCGACCTGGCCGCTGTTCTTCACCTGGCAGGCCCAGGGCGCCGAGTTCGCGATCGAGTCGCTGGACGTCACCGCCGGGACGGACGTGGCGTTCGCCCACGCCCTGCTCCGGTGCGGAACGGCACAGGACCTCGCCGAGGAGCCGGCCCTCCGGCTCCGGCTCACGCTCGGGCTGCGCCGGACGGACGGACGCTGGGAGGTCACGCACGAACACCACTCCTTCCCCGACACCGCCACCGACGCCACCGCCCGGAACGCCGAGGCGGAGCGCGCGGTGCGCGGGATCCACCGGCAGTGGTCGGAGGACACCGCCGCGAAGGACCTGGACGGGCTGATGGCCCACGTCGCCGAGGACGTCGTCTCCTACGAGCAGGCCGGCCCGCTCGGGTACCGGGGCCGTGCGGAGGTGCGCGAGGTCTGCCGACGCGGCCTCGACGCCTCGCCCGGGCCGGTCCGCTGGGACGTCCCCGACCTGACCGTCCGCACCGCCGGGGACCTCGCCGTCACCTGGGGCCTGG
This sequence comes from Kitasatospora sp. NPDC127111, assembly GCF_042677465.1. Classification (NCBI taxonomy): domain Bacteria; kingdom Bacillati; phylum Actinomycetota; class Actinomycetes; order Kitasatosporales; family Streptomycetaceae; genus Kitasatospora; species Kitasatospora sp. NPDC127111. The sequence continues at coordinate 84,023 of NZ_JBHXTG010000031.1, read as the reverse complement.
AGCACGTCCGCGCCCCGCGGACGGACGGCGGCCAGGTCGAGACGTGGTCGCGGGGCACCCGGGTGTTCGAGCGGCGGGACGGCTCCTGGGTGCTGGTGCACCAGCACCTGTCGCTCCCGCTCCCGGACAGCGCGCCGGACAGCGCGCCGGACAGGCCCTGACATCCGCCGCGGAGGCGGCCGACACCCGGTTCACCCGGATCCCCGCGCCCCTTCGGGTGAACCCGCCCGCGAGTCCACCCGAAGGGGCGCACCACCCCCGCCGGCACCGCCCCGCTCCGGTGGCAGCGGCCGCGAGGGTGGTTGACGGTGGATCAGGCGCACCGCCGTGAGTCCCCTTGCCCGACATGGTGTCGGCGGTCACGGCTCCGCGCCGGAAGGATCATCATCATGCGCTCTGCACGCACGCTGCTCGCCGGGGCGGTCGTCGCCGCCGCCCTCACCGTCGGCGCGCCGGCCGCCTTCGCCGACGGCTCGGACAAGAACCTCACGTGGCAGGAGAAGCAGGAGAAGTCCACCACCGCGGACGGCCAGAAGGCCTGGGAGGAGAAGCAGGACAAGGCCGCCCCCTCCACGGGCGAGGACGGCAAGGCCGAGGGGAAGACCGAGGAGAAGGCCGAGGAGAAGGCCCCGCACGGCGGCGTGCACACCGGCGGCGGCGGCCTCGCGCTGTCCGGCGGCGGCCTCGCCTCCGGCGCCGTCCTGCTGCTGGGCGGCCTCGGGGCCGGCGCGTTCGCGCTGCGCAAGGGCCGTCGCTCCGCCGGCGCCGCGATCTGACCTGCGTCGCCGCTCCCGTCTCCGCCCCACGCCTCCCCGTCCCCGCCGTGGCCGCCGCGCTCAGTGCCGGCCACGGCGGGGGCGCGCGGGGGCGCACCCGGCGGGGGCGGGCGGCACGTCGCCGTGAAGGAGTGGACTGATGGCCGGTCTGGCCCCTGGTACGTCCCGGCTGCTGCGCGCGGGTATGGGCGCGGCGGCGGCCGGTCTGCTGCTGATCTACAACTCGGTGGACCCCGGGGCCCCGGCCGGGTCCGAGCCGGGCCAGGCCGCTCCCCCGGCGGCCAGCGCGAGCGCGTCACCCGGCGCCGCGCCCGCCTCCCCCACGGCCGCGGCCGCCCAGGCGCCGGCCAAGGCCGCCGCCGTACCGGCCGCACCCCCGCTGAAGCGGTCCAAGCCGACCCGGCTGCGGATCCCGCAGATCGGCGTGGACGCGCCGTTCACCGAGCTGACCCTGAACCCGGCCGGGCAGCTCAACGCGCCGCCGCCGGAGAACAAGAACCTGGTCGGCTGGTACCGCGACGGAGTCACCCCCGGCGAGCGCGGCAGTGCCGTGGTGGCCGGGCACGTGGACACCACCAAGGGCGCGGCGGTCTTCCTGCTGCTCAGCCTGCTGATGCCGGGCAACAAGGTCGAGGTGCAGCGGGCCGACGGCACGGTCGCCGTCTTCACGGTGGACTCGGTGGAGACCTTCCCCAAGGACGCCTTCCCCGACCAGAAGGTCTACGGGAAGACGCCCGACGCCCAGTTGCGCCTGATCACCTGCGGCGGCACCTACGACAAGAAGCGCAGGGACTACCTCGACAACGTGGTGGTCTTCGCGCACCTGGAGTCCTCGCACAAGGCGTGACCTCCGCCCGCACGACGACCGCCGGCCTCCTCGACGAGGGCCGGCGGTCGCGGTGCGGGCAGGTGGTGCGGGCGGGCCGGGGTCAGCCCCGCACGGTGGCCTCGAAGGCGTGCAGGTAGGGGTTGACCGGGCGGACCTCGGTGACGTCCAGGCCGGCCTCCTTCATCAGCCGCACCATGCTCTCCTCGGAGTGCTTGGCCCCGCCGACGTTGAGCATCAGCATCAGGTCCATGGCGGTGGTGAAGCGCATCGACGGGCTGTCGTCGACCAGGTTCTCCACCACCACGACGCGGGCGCCGGGGCGGGCCGCCTTCACCACGTTGGCGAGGGTGCGGCGGGTGCTCCCGTCGTCCCACTCCAGGATGTTCTTGATGATGTAGAGGTCGGCGCGGACCGGGATGTCCACCCGGCAGTCGCCGGGCACCAGCCGGGCCCGGGCCGAGAAGGCACCGCCCTCGCGCAGCCGCGGGTCGGCCCCGGCGACCACCTTGGGCAGGTCGAGCAGGGTGCCGTGCAGCGCCGGGTGCTTCTCCAGCAGGCTGGCCAGGACGTGGCCCTGGCCGCCGCCGATGTCCACCACCGAGTCGATGCCGGTGAGGTCGAGGTAGGCGGCGAAGTCGGCGGCGGACTGCCGGCTGGAGGTGGTCATCGCCTTGTCGAAGACCTTGGCCGAGTCGGCGGCGTCGCTGTGCAGGTAGTCGAAGAACTCCTTGCCGAACAGCTCGGGGAACACGTTGCGGCCGGAGCGCACGGCCTCGTCCAGCTTGGGCCAGGCCTCCCAGGTCCACGGCTCGGTGCACCAGAGGGAGATGTAGCGCAGGCTGTTGGGGGCGTCCTCGCGCAGCAGCCGGGACATCTCGGTGTGCTCGAAGCGGTCCTCGCCGGTCTCCTGGAAGACGCCGTAGCAGGTCAGCGCGCGCAGCAGGCGGCGCAGCGGCTTGGGCTCGGTGTCGAGCGCCGCCGCGAGGTCGGTGACGGTGGTCGGGGTGTCGCCGAGCGCGTCGGCGACGCCGAGCCGGGCGGCCGCGCGGACGGCGGCGGCGCAGGCGGCGCCGAAGACGAGCTCCCGCAGGCGCATCGCGGCCTGCGGGTTGGTGGCGGGTGCGGTGGTCATGTGCCGTCTTTCTGCAGGTGGGAGGGGTGACGGGGGCTTGGTTCAGGCCGGGCCCGGCCCGGGGCATCGGGCACGGGGCCGTGGCGCGGGGGCCGGGTGGGGATCAGCAGTGGCCGGCCGGCCTGGAGACCGCGCAGTGGTTGCGGGCGAAGGAGTTGGTGGTGCCGGTGTCGGCGTCGACCAGGTCGGCCGGGCCGTTGCCGACGGCGTGGTTGCCGGTGATGGTGTTCCGGGCGTTCGGCGAGCCGACGAGGCTGCGGAAGAGCACGATGCCGCCGGACATCGGGGAGGCGCCGACGTTGTCGCGGACCTGGTTGTCCGTCACCGCGGTGTCCTCGGCGCCGGTGAGCAGGATCCCGGTGCCCTGGATGTAGTCGAGCCGCGGGTTGGGCGGGCAGTACTTGTTGTTGGCGATGACCCGGTTGCGGGCGACGCTCAGCGCACCGGCCCGGGGCACGCCCTCGTCACCGACGATGAAGACGCCGCCGCAGTTGCCGCGGATCTCGTTCTGCTCGATGTTCAGGTCGCGCAGGCGGCGGACGGTGACGCCGATCCGGTTCTCGGAGAGCCGGTTGCCGCTGACCAGCGTGCCCTCGGTGTCGATGGCGCCGCCCTCGTTGGCCACGCTGTTGGCGAGGAAGATGCCGGACTGGCCGTTGCGGGCCGACTCGTTGCCGACGAGGACGGCGCGGGTCGACTTCTCCTGGCTGATGCCCTGCTGGCCGTTGTCGTGGACGTGGGTCGCGCGCACGGTCATGCCGGTGGTCGAGCCGGCGTTGATGCCGTTCTTCCGGAAGCCGGTGACGGTCAGGGCCTCGACGGTGACGCCGTCGAGCGGGTGGTCGTCGGTGCCGACGACGCAGAGGCCGTGGCCGGCGGCGGCACAGACGGCGTCGCCGACGGTGCCGTCGGTCTGGTTCCCCGGGGCGATCACGCTGTGCGAGCCGATGCCGCGCAGGGTGAGGCCGGGCGTGGTGATCCGGACGCTGCCGTAGTAGGTGCCCGGCATCAGCTGGACGGTGTCTCCGGGGCGGGCCGCGTCGACGGCCTGCTGAATCGATTCGCCCGGGTGGACGAGGTGCAGGCCGGCGGCGTGGGCCGCGGGTGCGGCGGCCAGGGTGGCCAGGACGGTGGTGAGGGCGGTCGTGGCGGCAGCGGTGGCCGCGGCCAGGTGGTGGACCCGTCGCGTGGGCATGAGTGGTGACCTGCTTTCTGGCGCGCTCGCGGGACGCCGGCGCGGTGGTGACGCGGTGTGTGCGGGAGAGGACGACCGGTGGGGATCGGCCGAATCGACGCTATGGGCGCACGGGTGAGCCCGCCACCAGGGCTGGGCTGCCGGACTGACGGGGCGTCGGCCGGGCGCGTGAGGCCGGGCCGGCGGGGCGGGGGGACGGGACGGGTCGACGGGTGGCCGGGTCTCCGACGCCCCGGCAGGTCGGGGGCGCGGGCGGGCGTGGGCGGGCCGGGCACGCCGCGGGATCAGATGGCGGCGGCTCCTGGCACGGCGTCAGGGCTACGGGGCGTCAGCGATACGGCAGGCTCAGCAGCACCGGCGCGTCAAGTGGTCTCCGAGGCGGACCGGGAGCGCGGCGAGGTGCCGGGCAACCGGCTTCGGTCCGCACTCGGTCTCCTCCCGGGCCACGGCGAGCCGGAGGCCGGCGTACCGCGCAGCACCGTGCCGAAGGCGACGACGACGGCCTCCTCGCGCGCGAGTGCGGCCCCGGTGCGGCGGTGGGCGCCGTACCCGGAGTCCAGGTGGACACCGTGGTGCGGCTCGGTCGCCCGGCGGACGTCGGGCCGCTCGGGCTCGGTGGACACCCGGGGGTCGTGATCGGCGCCGGCGGGGATCGGCACCACCGCCTCACCGGTGCGGCTGAGCGTCCCGGCGAGCACGACGTCCCCGGTCGCGTGGCGCGGCAGCGTGCCGAGCGTCGGGCCGCACCAGTGCGTCAACTCGTCGACGGCGGCGGGCAGCAGGGCCGGCTCGGCGCGCAGCCGGGCGCGCTGCTCGGGGTGGCCGCGCAGGGCGGCCGTCCCGTTGCCGATCAGGGCGGCGGTGGTCTCGTGGCCGGCCACGACGAGGTTGAGTCTCAGCGAGGCCGTCTCGACGCGGTCCGGCGCGTCGCCCTCGGCGGCGGCGAGCCGGGAGACGAGGTCGTCCCCGGGCTCGGCGCGGCGGTCGATCAGCTCCCCGGCGGCGGCGACCACGGCGCGCAGCGCGTCGTCCGGCCCGGGGCCGGCGCAGCGGCCGAGGGAGGAGCTCCCGGTGCGCCACTGCGGCCGGTCCGGCTCGGGGATGCCGAGCAGCTCGCCGATGACGGTGACCGGCAGCGGGTACCCGAAGTGGGCGATCAGGTCGACCACGCCGTCCGCGTCGGCGTGCTCGCGCAGGGCGCGGGCGTGCTCCTCGGCGAGCCGCCCGATCGGGGGGCGCAGCCGGGCGACCGTACCCGCCGTGAAGATGGGGTGGACCAGGCCTCGGAGCCGGCGGGGCTCGGCGCTGTCCGCGTCGAAGACGCCCGCGCGCGGGTACTTCTCGCCCTCGGGCGGCAGGCCGCGGGCCCGCCGGACCTGCTCGGTGCGGTGGGCGGGGGCGGAGCCGGGCACGTGGGCGGCATCGTTGACGAAGCGCGGGTCGCCCAGGACGGCGCGGACGTCCTCGTAGCGGGTGGTGATCCGGACCGGTTCGACGCCGGGGATGGCGCCGGCACCGCGGGCCGGCGGGGCGCGCTCGCCGGTCCGGGAGAAGGCGGCGAACCGGTCCCGCACGAGGTGCGCGGCGCGCGGGTCGACCCGTCTCGACGGGTCCGGGCTCGAAGGCGTCGGCCTCGGTGGTGTGGGCCTCGGTGGTGTCGGCCTCGCCGGTGCGGTGGTGGTCACGGGCATCCGCCACGGATCGTTGCCGGCTTGGCACGGATGGTGGATGAGGCGGGCGCGGCCGGTCGAGTGTTCGAGCCTCGAATTCACTCGATCGATGACGAAGGAACCTTTCTCCAACCGATCCTTTCGTGCACGCCCGCCGGGCGTGGGCGCCTGTGCGCCGGGGCGTGCGGGGCGCGTGGCATGCTCGGGACCATGAACACCGCCGCCGTCCTGCCGCCCGTACCGCCGCTCGCCGTCACCCGCAACCCGGTGGGGGCCCATGTGCCGGTGGCCGCCCGCGGACTGGCCGGGACGGGGCTGGCGTACGCCCGGCGGGTGGGCGCCGAGGCGGTCCAGGTCTTCGTGGCCAACCCCCGCGGCTGGGCCACTCCCCCGGGCAACCCGGCGCAGGACGAGGAGTTCCGCGCCGCCTGCGTCGAGCAGGGCATCCCGGCGTACGTGCACGCCCCGTACCTGATCAACTTCGGCTCGGACGGCGCGGCGACCCGCGAGCGCTCGGCCGCCTCGCTGCGCCACTCGCTGCTGCGCGGCCACGCGATCGGCGCGCTGGGCGTGGTGCTGCACACCGGTTCGGCCGTCGGCACCGCGCCGGGCGGCGGCTCCCGGCGGGCCGAGGCGATGGCGCAGGTCCGCGCGGACGTCCGGCCGCTGCTGGACGAGCTGGACGCGCTCGGCGAGGACGCGCCGTGGCTGCTGCTGGAGCCGACCGCCGGCCAGGGCAGCTCGCTCTGCTCGCGGATGGAGGACCTCGCCGCGTACGTGGAAGCGCTGGACGGCCACCCCAAGGTCGGGGTCTGCCTGGACACCTGCCACGCCTTCGCGGCCGGCCACGACCTGGCGGCCCCGGGCGGCGTCCGGGAGGCGCTGGACGCGCTGGTGGCGGCCGCCGGGCCGGGCCGACTGCGGCTGATCCACGCCAACGACTCGGAGGACACGGTCGGCGCCCGCAAGGACCGGCACGCCAACATCGGCGCGGGGCACATCGGCGCGGAGCCGTTCCGCGAGTTGTTCGAGCACCCGGAGACGGCCGGCGTCCCGCTGATCGTCGAGACGCCGGACCGCAAGCACGGCGGCGACGGCACCGGGCACGCGATGGACATCGCCGTTCTGAAGGAGCTGCGGGAACGGGCGGCCGTGCCGGTGTAGTCCGTGGCCGTTCCCGCCGACAACGCCCCGGGCTGCCGGGTCGGCCGGGCGGTGGCAGGCTGGAACGAGTGTTGTCCCAGACCCCTGGGGGTTTGCGATGAGCCCGACCCGGCGACTGGCGACGCTTCCCTGCGGCCGCCGAAGCAAGTGGGTGGTACTGGGCCTCTGGCTGGTGCTGCTGCTGGTGGCGGGACCGCTCGCCGGCAAACTCGCCGACGCCGAGGACAACCAGGCCTCCAGTTGGCTGCCCGGGAACGCCGAGTCCACCCAGGTGCTGAACGAGCAGCGCGCGTTCCAGCCGGTGGACACCGCCCAGGCCGTGGTGGTCTACCAGCGCGCCGGCGGGATCACCCCGGCCGACCGCGTCGAGGCGGCCCGGGACGCCGCCGCGTTCGCCGACGCCCCGCACGTGGTGGGCCGGATCACCGGGCCGGTGCTCTCCGGCGACGGCCAGGCCATGCAGACCATCGTGCCGGTGGACATCGGCACCGGGGGCTGGCAGGACCTGCGCCCGGCGGTGGACAGCATGCGCGCGACCGCCGCCGAGAACAGCCAGGGCATGGCCACCCACGTCACCGGTCCGGCCGGGATCGGTGCCGACCAGGCCGAGGCCTTCGCCGGCATCGACAGCACCCTGCTCTCCGCCACCATCAGCGTGGTGATCATCCTGCTGCTGCTCACCTACCGCAGCCCGGTGCTCTGGGCGCTGCCGCTGCTCTCCTCGGCCGGGGCCCTGGTGGTCGCCCAGGCCGTCATCTACCTGCTGGCCGACCATGCCGGACTGACCGTCAACGCGCAGAGCGCCGGCATCCTGATCGTGCTGGTGCTGGGCGCGGGCACCGACTACGCGCTGCTGCTCACCGCCCGTTACCGCGAGGAGCTGCGCCGGCACGAGGACCGGCACGAGGCGATGGCGTTCGCCCTGCACCGGGCCGGGCCCGCCATCCTGGCCTCCTCGGCCACGGTGGTCGCCTCGATGCTGTGCCTGCTGGTCGCCGAGATGAACTCCACCAGCGGCCTCGGCCCGGTCTGCGCGATCGGCGTCCTGGTGGCGCTGGCCGCGATGCTGACGCTGCTGCCGGCCCTGCTGGTGGTCGTCGGCCGCTGGGTGTTCTGGCCGGTCAAGCCGGCCTTCGGCACGCCGGAGCCGACCCGGACCGGCCGCTGGGCGCACGTCGGGGCGTGGATCGGCCGCCGTCCGCGGAAGGTCTGGATCGGCACCACGCTCGCCCTGGCGGCCTGCTGCGTCGGGCTGGTCTCGCTGAACGCCAACGGCCTGTCCACGGCCGGCACCTTCACCGGCAAGCCGGACTCGGTGGTCGGCCAGCAGGTGCTGGAGCAGCACTTCCCCGGCGGGACGGGTGCGCCACTGACCGTGATCAGCACGGCGGGCGGCGCCGAGGCCGTCCGGGCGGTGGCGCAGTCGACGCCCGGGGTGGCCTCGACCTCCGTGCCGACCGTGCACGAGGGGGAGGCGTTGTTCCAGGCCACGCTGGCCGACCCGCCGGACAGTCAGGCCGCCAAGGACACCGTGGACCGGGTGCGGGACGCCGTCCACGCCGTGCCGGGCGCCGACGCCAAGGTGGGCGGCTCCACGGCGGTGATCCTGGACGCCGGCCGGGCCGCGACGAACGACAACCGGACGATCATCCCGCTGGTGCTCGGCGTGGTGCTGGTGATCCTGGCCCTGCTGCTGCGCGCGATCACCGCGCCGCTGGTGCTGGTCGCCACCGTGGTCCTGTCGTACGCGGCGACGCTCGGGATCAGCGCGTTCTTCTTCGAGCACGTCTTCCACTTCGAGGGCACGGACAACGCGTTCCCGCTGTTCGTCTTCGTCTTCCTGGTCGCGCTCGGCATCGACTACAACATCTTCCTGATGACCCGGGTGCGGGAGGAGTCCCTGCAACACGGCACCCGGCAGGGGGCGGTGGCCGGGCTGGCCGCGACCGGCGGGGTGATCACCTCGGCCGGCCTGATCCTGGCGAGCACCTTCGCCGTGCTCGGCACCCTGCCGGTGGTCGGATTCGCCGAGATCGGCTTCGCGGTGGCGCTCGGCGTGCTGCTGGACACCCTGGTGGTGCGGTCGGTCCTGGTCACCGCGCTCACCATGGACCTGGACCGGCACATGTGGTGGCCGAGCCAGTTGTCCAGGCAAGTCCGTTCGCCGAAGGACGAGTTGGCCAGACAGCTTTAAGTTACCAATGAGTTCATATGGTTATCGTCCAGCGTCTTGCCGGGCGTGGCCGCGGGCGCGTTCACTGCGGGCATGCCAACTCCCACCACGCTTCGCCGCGGCTCGCGCCTGGCCGCCGCCTGTGCCGTAGCCGCCGCCCTGGTGGCGCCGCTCGCCGCCGCCCCCGCCGCCTCGGCGGCCCCCGCCGCCCCGGCCGGCACGGTGCCCGCGCTCAAGGTGCTGACCTACAACGTCTTCCTGATGAGCAAGAACCTGTACCCCAACTGGGGCCAGGACCTCCGGGCCAGGGCCATCGCCGGCGCGGACGTCTTCCAGGGCCACGACGTCGTCGTGCTCCAGGAGGCCTTCGACAACGCCGCCTCCGACCTGCTCACCTCGCAGGCCTCCGCCGCGTACCCGTACCACACCCCGGTCGTCGGCCGCTCGACCAGCGGCTGGGACGCCACCAGCGGCAGCTACAGCTCGACCACCCCGGAGGACGGCGGGGTGACGCTGCTCAGCAAGTGGCCGATCCTGCGCAAGGAGCAGTACGTCTTCAAGGACGCCTGAGGATCCTGGACACTGGTGGTTCTACTCTGACCTGTGTAGATGCTGATCTGACGCCCACTCAGCACACCCAGGGTACCTTGAGCGCCACGTCCGCCATGACACACGGAGCGGAGGTCGGCCGACACGGCCAGCGACGACGTGGCTTCACGCGTGCTGCCAGCGTGGACGAGTAGCCAGCAAATCGGCTGGACCTTCCGAGAACGAGCCTCGGCCCGGACAGGCCAGCCGCTGCCGCTCGCACAGGTCATCGATGCTTCTACCGAAGCAACCAACACTCTCTCCCCTTTGAGAGCGTCGCCAGACGCGGCCGGCCGAAAAGTTCGCGGCCGTGGCCCAGGGCACCGGCCGAGCAGCAGTCAGGACGCCAATGCGGCACTGATGAGTGCAGCGGCAAACGAACTTCCCCATAGCTCCTCAGTACGTCTCGCCCTGGTTAGGGTTCCAAGAGGGTCCCCCGGGACACCCCCGGGGGCGCTCACAGCACATACGTCCACACCCGATGGAGGTGCGCAGTTGTAACTGGCAACCCGACCCAACCAGTCCAGCGCCGTAGCAACGACAACACCAGGGACGATAGCCGGATAATCCATCTTTTGCTGTGGCCCATCATTACCCGCCGCGCACACCACGACCGGACTGGGGAGGCGACCCAGGCGAGTATGATCGAGGATCATACTGAGGCCATCGCGCTGACCTAATGCAGATGCCGAAATACTCGCCCGGAATGCAATAGTTACGATATGGTAGCGGCCAGCTTGATTGATGGCTGCATTAACCGCATTAATCAGCACCGAGGATTCAGCCAACCGCTCTCCGCGACGCATTACTCGGAGGCTGTCAATTCCAGCCTCAGGAGCGACCATTCGAATTAGGCTGCCGAGCGCCGTGCCATGACCAAGGTCGTCACTGGGCTCCTCTTCTTTGACCCCCTCCAGGTCGAATCCGATCTGGCTCATCGCACCCTGATCCCCTGTGTCAATCAATGCGATCTTGCGAGGCCATGGCCAATCCTTAACGGAGCTCGCCCCCAATAGGTCTTCACGAAGTGGCACGGAGATTCGACGGCGGAGCGCTTCCGCGCGTTCCGCTTTCCAGCGAACGGACCACGGCTCAACTTGACCCGACAGTCCTCCGATGGCGTCAGCCTGCACTGCGGGTGATAGGAAGTATCCTTCCTCAATGGCGACATTAATGATTCTATCCTGGAACAAAAAGCCCCGAATCTGGCGGACCAGAGCGGGTCCGAGGCCGGGGGGGTGCCTTACCACCGCAACTCTGAGAATATTCCGCGGGTATGGCTGCTCAAATCGAGGAAGCGACATTATTCTAGGCACCTCCGTTGATGGCAAACCTGCAGCAGACATTAGCCGATCCCACGCTTCCCACGCTTCAACGACTCTTTCCAAGCCGGACATTGGGCCAACTAAGGTCGAGAAGTTGATCGCGGGAGCAGGCCCACCTACATCGGGTCGAACAACTGCCGGAGGTGGCGTTATAGCTGAGGGTGATGACGTCATAGACGCCGACGGCCGGTGGCGCAGGCTCCGTTGCTGCTCTCGCTCTTGCTCCTGCTGCTCTTGCTCCTGCCGCCGGGGCCCGAGCGAGGGTTGATGCTGATGCGGTTGCGGTCGCGGTTGAAGCTGAGACATGGCGGTGATCTCCTGACAGCGGGGCTTGCTGAAGATGCGGCCCGAGATGACCTGAGCGACTATGGATCTAAGCACTAAACAGTCTACAAACTTTCTACTTTCATCATAGGAGAATGCAATGGGAACGGCAACTCCGCTCACCTATGCCGTCGAGTTAATTCAGCCAAGTAATGACAAGATTGCTCATTGGAAGGCGCCGATCGGGATAAACGACCGCCTGCCGACTTTAATCGGCGACTGCCCTGCATGTAACCATGGATGTGAAATCCCTGTTGCTGACCAGGTAGTGCAAGGCGGCACTCCCGAGAGTGGCACCACTCAGGAACCTCCCCAGAAAATCGTTTGGCAGGTCATTTGCAACTGCCGATCCATTCATCAACAACCGTCTGGAGTAAAAGCGGGTTGCGGTCGATATTGGCTATGTGCACTTACCAAGCAGGATGGATCATATAAGGTTGCAGTGGAGGAGGATTTAACCCTACTGCCGGCGGCATCCGCACTTAATGACGCACTGGCAACAGAGGACGTCCGCGTTCAAAAAGCAGCCGAGAAGTGGCTTGGCGCGGTAACTGCGATCTATGGCCTCTTTTCGCTGGCGGGAATTGCCACCGCAAAGGACGCGTTGGCTGGCATGGAGTGGTGGGGGAAGTTGGCCGTGGGCGTTGCTCTATTGGCTGGCCTGGCGACGGCCGCCACGGCACTCGTCTTCGGGTACCGAGCAGCTTACGGCTGGCCAAGGCTGGTGCGCGTGAACGGCGTGAACCTACGGGAGTGGCATAAGAGCCGCCGCAACTATGCAGAGAAAGCCGCTGACGATCTCAACAAAGCCCTCACCTTCGCCTTCATCTCGCTGGCTGCCATCGCTGCCGTGATGCTGTTGGTCTGGTTCCTGCCCCGGTAATAGGCCGGCGATGCTGAGCAGAGGCAGGCGCGGCAAGCCGCTCCGCAGGCATGGGAGACGGCGCGGCCCCACTAGCGCTAGTCGTTCGCCAACGGCTCCATCACGAAGCACAGAGGGGTGGATGCGGGCCCGCCGTCGGGCCATTGGGGTCCCAGCGAGAGCCGCAAGATCCACGTGTGCGCGCGGACGCACGCACATCCGACAGGTGACCATCCGGACCATCCCTGCGGACGAGTCAGGGCAAGATTGATGCGCGGGCGCCCCCTAGTTAGCGCTTCGGCAGCTCGGGAATTACTTCCGCACACCGCCTGACAAATGAAGTCGACGCATCTGCCCATCTCGCATTGTCAATCTCCTGTCCGAGCCCGTGCAAGATACCCTGGAGCTCCTTGGCGAACTCTCGATACCTTGCCGTCGATTCGAATCGGTGACCTTGATATCTGTGTAGTTTATCGTTCACATGTTCCCATGTAACCGGGGGCACAACCACTGGAATGAATTTCACCGAGGGGAAGAGCTGTGGGTTCGCCACCGAAAGCCGTTGCCGTGCACCCGCATACCCAACCTCTATCAGGCAGCGCTCGCTTTTGAGGAATGACCTCGTAATGAGCTCTATGATCACGCGCATCCTGTCCATGTAGCTGAATATTGCATCGATGTCATTCTCCCCGGACCCGATGCGCCGCCCATAGGAGCTACAAAAGAATTCTTCCTCAGGAAGTCCCACATCAACAAGGAAGTCACCCAAGGCTCGCGCAAGCGGACGATCCTTGGTTGAATGGCTGACGAAGATTAAGTCAGGCACAGAGACCACCCGCCTAACAGACGCCGTACTGAGGCCTTATCCACCTTCCATACTAGGCAGTCCCGCACTAGCACCGCCATGTCTCGCCCCACACAGAACCTCGGACCGGCATCACGTAGCGCATCCGAGAGGTTCCGATACGTCATTGGCAGCATGGCTGTTCTGAAGACGCGGCGGGTACAGGGCTGCCCGGCACCCGTCGGCCGGTAATACTCGTGCCGCATCGCGCCCGTGTCGAGTCCGCACAGGGTCCGCGGACCGGGATCCTCGGGGACGTCAGGGTCTGTCGGCACCGCGTGCACCCAGCGGACCTCCGGGGCGACGTCGACCGCGTCAGGACCGAGCCCCAGCTCCATCGACGGCTAATCCCGACCATGCCGTGTTCGCCCAGGTTTCGCACATCGACAAAGTCGACGTCGCGCCGTCCTCGTGCGAGCCTCGCATTACCACCCTACAATGCGACTGTGTCAGCTACCTGTTCGAACTGTGGCCACAAATACACGAACATTGACCTCCAGGCCGCTTCGGCACATCCATGCCCCGAATGCGGTCAGACAGCGATCACGCATCAGGTGGAGGCCGCCACTGCGGCGGCCACCCATAGCGAAACGGCCATTCTCGCTACCGTGCATCTATGGATGTCATGGCTTCACATTGGGATTGATCAGGCTCTTAAATCCCAGGCGGAGCGGACGAAAATGGAAATCCTCCGCGACGCGGGTGAGAACTACTCGACGGTACTCAACGCAGAGTTTCAAGCCTCCATTGTGGCAATCGCCGCCTCAGCGCACGCCCTCGATGCACTGTACGGCTCGACGGGGATCCCTGACGACGTGCGTCAAGGGTGGAAGAACAAGGGCACAAAACGTCACGGGAAGATTCGCGAAGCCCTGAAAATTGTATTCGACACTGGGCCAGTAAATAGCAGCTGGGTTGCTGACTTCAGTTGGCTATTCGAGCTGCGCGACTTCGCAGCGCATGCACCGGAGGAAGCCAAGCCACTTGCGCCTCATCCTATTGGCGCCAATACGTCTTCAGAATACGTGTCGTACTCCACCGAGAACGCTCGGCGTGCTGTTCAGTTTGCTTTGTCCGTATTCCGCTGGTGTGTTGACCACCCCCGCCAGAACAAGCCCGACGCGATTGCGTGGGCAAACTCTGTGCGCCCGGTGATCGAGGAGTTGGAAGGACTCTGGTCCGGCGGCACAGGCAACGGGTCGGCCTCCTAAGTAATCTGACTTCACGCCAGCAGCACAGAGCCCCCGAACTGACGCCGCCAAGCGTTGTCCGGGGGTTCTGCTCTGCCCTCTCCCCCGCGTCTGCGCGTCGGCGCGAGGGAGAGGCGTTCAACGGTCCGGCCACGCCTGTGGGCTACGCGGTCGGACCGGGCTTTCGGTGCCTGCCGGCTCGGGCCTTACGGAGCGGCAGCGGCACTCCGCGAATCACGCCGCCGCCTTCGACTCCGTGAACGAGGCGCTGAGCAGCCGCATAGTTGTCTGCGACGGATTCAGCGATCCATTGGTAGCCGTCCCACCGGAGGATGGCGCGCGGGAGATCTTGGTACAGGTGGGCCGGAGCGTGTTCGTGACCGATGATGACGGCCTTCAGCTGGCCAATTGGTCGTAGCCGCTTCTGTCGCCGTTCCGCCCAGTCGGCCAACGACTCCTCGTCCACCCTCGCCTCTTTCGATCGGGGGACCCAGGCTACCGGCTCCTGTCGGCCTACTCGGCGAAGTGGACGGCAGGTAGATCCCATCCCGTTTCGTCGGTCTTCCACCACGCCCACTGGCGTTCTGGTGTGATCGTGAGCCCGAAGTCCTCGCGCTGGGGCTCGGTTTCGAACTGTCGGCTCAGCTGTTCCACCACGTCCCACAGCCTTCGCGGCCCGGTCTGCCGCACAGAACCGTCGCGGCCGGCTGTGGCGGCGGATCCGTCGGGTGTCCAGATACCGACCGACGCTGTCCCACCGTCGTCTCCAGCCCATGTGCAGGTTCGATACCCGGGGAGAGCGAGCGCCAACGGGAACTCCAGGCGCGTCAGCGTCTCCTGCGCAGAGATGTCTGAGACCGTGGGCTGCTCCTTCTCCAGCTCGTCAAATCGGGGTCGAACGCGGGAGGTTCGCCGGGCCATGAAGTAGGCGCTCTGGGGCAGGAATCGGCCGGTTGCGTTCCCACCGTCGATCGTGATCCTGGCCAGCCCCCATCCAACCGGGACGACCATCACTGCGCCGTCGGCTGCCTGTTGCACCCATGCGGCCGGAACGGACTGCATACCGCAGGTGGCGATGATCCGATCGAACGGGGCGTGCGACGGTACCCCACGAGCCCCGTCTCCCGTGTGGACGGATGGCCGGTAGCCGGCATCAGCCAGCCGCCGTGCGGCATCCCCGGTCAGTTCGGGATCGACGTCCACCGTCGTGACGTTGGCGTCCCCCAGAACATGAGACAGCAGCGCCGCGTTGTAACCGGTCCCGGTACCAATCTCCAACACGCGCTGGCCGGCTTGCGCGCCCAGCGCGTCCAGCATCGAGAGCATGAGCCCCGGCTCGCTGGACGAGGATGTGGGCTCATTGTCCTTGATCTGTGTGGTCAGGGCCCGGTTGGCGTAGACGTTCTCCCGATAGCCCGGCGTTGCGGTGGTGACCTCCGACCACCGCCCCGTGCCGTCCTGCTCGTAGAACGTCGGCACGAACAGGTGCCTCGGCACCTGTGCCACCGCGCGAGTCCACTGTTCCCCGTGGCCGGCTGCAGCCAGGTTCCGGGCCAGCAGTTCCCGGAGGGGACGGGCGTCAGCGTCGTTCATACTGCTCCTTGCAGGAGGGAGGCATGAGCCTCCGCGATCGGCAACTTCGTTGCTGCTGCGATGAATTGCCATTGCCCGGCAGGGTTGCATTCGAGGAAGACCCAGTCGCCCGTCGGGGTTACGACGAAGTCGAACGCACCATAGTTGAGGCGGTACCCGGCCATGAACCGCCGGACCCCGTCGGCGACTTCCTCCGGAATGACCGTCAGCTCGTAGGACAGTGCGTCGTAGTCGCTCCGCCAGTCCACCGTCGCGGCGTCGCTGCCCGCGTGAATGGCCACGGGAAACATCTGGGTGCCGACCACTGTGAGCCGCACCTCATGCCGCTTCGGGACCCACTCCTGCAACATGTGCGCAGTCAGTTCAAGTGACTCATCGAGGTCCGATGCTTCGATCCGGCGGGTGGGCAACATCATGGAGCGATCGTGCAACGTGATCGCCCCTGCGGTGACCGGCTTCACGATGAGCGGCCCGCCGATTCCGGCTGCCCACTCCCGGGCCCGCGGCAGGCTGTTCGTGACCAGGGTGCACGGCACGCGAAGGCCCGCAGCGGTAGCGGCGGCCAGCTGCCCCGGCTTGTGCGCGGACGCCCTGTAGATGTCGGGGTGGTGCAGCCACAGCACCGGCAGGGAGCTGAGAACCTGAACCATGCCGACCAAGGCCTGTCCCTGCGCCCACTCACGGTAGGCGGGGTCAACTGCGCGGCTGATGTGGGGCAGTCCGGGCCGCCTGTAGTAGACGGCCCGGACCTCTTCCAGCCGCACAGCTCGGGTGCTGGTGATCAGATCCCCGTGCCACCCGGAGACTCGGCCGCCATGCTCAGCGGCCAGGTCGAGGTGTCGGGGGAACGCTGCCAGGTCGAACCGCATCACCGGGACGTTCCGCTCATTGAGAGCGTGCACGACGAGGTCTGCGGACGGGTCCAGGTCTTCGGCGACCACCAGAACGGTTCCATGCTGTACGGACACTGGCTACGCCACCTGGTCGCCCGGGAAGGCGTACGGGTCGGACGTCTCGTCGGCCCCGGTGGTGGAGTCGTTGTTCGTGGCCGTGCTGGAGGCGGCCATCGGGGTGTGGGCCCACAGGGAGCCGTCCGCCTTCAGCACGTTGACCTGTCGCTCCGGGTCGTACGTGAACTCCGACGGGTTGATGGTGACCGTGTACGGCGCCTGGACGGCGCGGGCGCCGAACGGCACCTTCGTGGGCTCCTCGGTGATGGTGGTCATTGGTGCTCCTTCCATGCAGTCGATGGTGCGACGGATGGTGCGACCTCCCGGGCCAGCATGTCAGCCCGGAAGGGGACTTGGGGCGTCACCCAGCGGTGACGCCGAAATGAACCCGCCCCGGTCGGCTCGACCTGTCCAGGGTTGGGGAGGACCGAGGCGGGGGTTCGAGAGGCCCAACTGGGCCGGTTCTGTGCTCACCAGGGCACGGGAGGCCCGTTGCACGCTCGGCGCTGGCCGGCCCAGAGGCTGCCGATGCCGGTCACGGGCGCGGCGTACGGATCCATCAACGCAGCTTCGGGTGGTTGGCGTCGCGAACCCGGGCGAGCAGCTCGGCACGGCGCGCACGCTGATCGGGCGTGAGCGGAGCCTCGGTGTGCTGCTCCGGTGTGAGAATCGGCTGGGGACCGTCCCTACGCTTCGGCGGCCACCTGTGCTCCCTCAGCCAGGCGAACGGGTCGACAGGATCGGGCAGTTCGTCGCGGTCGTCCGGAGCGTACGGGGCGGGTCCGCCCAGGAAGTGAGTCCAGGGGCTTGGGTGCCACGCGTCAGTGTTGCTCACGCGCCACCCCCAGAACCACACACTCCCCGTCGTCCACGTGCCGCACGCGGGACCTGGCAAGATTGCGCCGGATCGTCGGGTAGTCCTCCGCCGAGTACCGCTCTTCGGCATCGGCAAAGTAGGCACAGCCGGGGCACTGATCGACGTCCGGCGCGGGAGCCTCCGGGATTCGGCCGACAAGATCACGAAGCGACACGACGCACCGCCAGGCACTTGAACGCGTGTGCGTCTCGCAATGCCTCAATGTTCCGCCGGGCAGCGACCGGAACCGACGCGGGGTCCTTCCTGGAGACATCCGCGATCATCTCGAACGAGCGGCACACGCTGCACTTCCGGACCGGCGTCGCGGTCTCAGGCAGCGTCACAGGGCTTCCCCGTCACACGATGCGAGGGGCACCCACAACCGGCCAGCGGCGCGTGCTTGAAGAGGTCCGTGCGCCTGCGGGCTTCCTTCGCTCGCGCCGTCAGGTAGTCCCGGCGACAGGCGTCAATGAGATCCTTGCTCGCACGCTTGCTCGGGGGCCGCCTGGGCTCCGGCATGGGCGGCAGCGAGGACATGCCCGTCGCCTCCGGGACGACCGAAGACGACGCGTTCTCGCTCCCGGGCATGCTTCTTACGGTCATTCTTCGCTCCCATACAGTCCGAGCCCGTCTCGTCGCAAGACGTTACGGGCCCGTCACTGTAGGGAGTGCCCCAATCTGGGGCAGGCTGTTAACGATCTTCAGGCAGCCACGCCCACGGCCTCCGCCAGTTCAACGGCGTCACTCCGAAGCGGCCCCGTCGCTGCGCGGGTCAGCTCCACGACGAGCCCCCGCGCCGGCGGAACGTAGCGAACAGCCTCGGGGCTCGTTTCGTACGCCCGCTTGATGTAGTGCAGTGCTCCCGCTAGTTCCCGCCGTGCGAACTCGCTCCGTGCAGCATCCACGAAGAGGCGCGAACGCCGCTCCGTCGAAGGGATGGTCTCCGGTCGAACGTCCGCCAACCGGCGCAATGCTGCACCTGGCGTTCGAAGCTCCACCCCGAGAGTGACAGCGTGGACAGCCACGTTGCCTTCCCCGAACACGGTGAACGGATGGGCATAGGCACCCAGCCGACGTGCCGTCCGGTCGGCCTCGTCCCACCACCTCCACGTCTCCCCCTCCCGCCCCTCCTTGGCGCACGTCACGGCAGCGTGCAAGCAGAGCGCACCGAAGGTGCTGCGGAGAAGATCTGTACCGTCCTCCAGGCGCGGCCGGAGCGAGGCCGCAGCATCTGCAGCCAATCGCAGAGCTTCGTCGGCGTGCCCGGAGTCCCGCAGGCCATTGCCTGCGATCCACGCTGCAATAGCCAGAGTGACCGGCTCATCGGCTTCCTCCGCCGCCATTCGAGCGCGGTCCACTGTCAGCCAGTAAAGTTCCGGCTCCGTGGTGTGCGCGGCGTACTGCTGGGCGAGCGCGTACGTCTCCGCCATAACCCGATAAGCTGCACGCCTGTCTGCACCTTCGCAGCCGCGAACCAACGTGTGGCATGCCGAGATCAGTCCCGGCAGAAGCGCACCAACTTCCGTGCGCTGATGGGGAGATGCATGCCAAACGGCCCACGTCTGCCGCACTCGGCCAGCAAGCTCGTCCATTGTCGTAGGAAGGTCCACGGGCCGGCGGTAGATGCTGGCGTGGATCGCGTCTCGAAGTGCCGGAACGCCTGCGTGTGACATCTTCCCCCACGACTCGACCGGCATTGCTCCGGGGGTGCCGGTTAGGGCCCCGACGTCGCCCAAGCGCAGTACTTGAGCGATCCGAACGAGCATGTCGACGTTTCGGAGATCCCGCTCACCTTGTTCGATCTTCTTCAGCCAGCCTTCCGACCGGCCGACGAGGCCGGCCAGGACTGCACGGCTCAGTCCAGCTCGTTCACGGTGAAGCCGGATCCGCTCACCGGTTGTCAGTTCTGCCGATTCGTCGCTCATGGGGCGTGCTCCCGGTCTTGACAAGGCCTACCGGGAGCGTACGCCTACCGGCATGCGGAGCACAGCCGTCCTGCTGTCGGAACTGGCCTCCCGCATAGCCCTTCCCGCCCCAGACACTCGTGATCCGACCGTTGATGCGGGCGGGGCGGTTCGGCCGTCACGACTGACTGAACTGCTGGCGCGGACGGAATCTTGGACAGTCGTCCGGAGATGATCGCGCCGACGCTGCGGGTGATCTTCTCCGGCAGGGGTGCGGAGAGGATCCTCAATAGCTCTTCGGCCGCCCACCCGCCCGCGAGCAACCCCTCCACCATGACCGACTGGTCGGCCAGCGGCTTGCCGGCCAGGGTCATGCGGGGTTCGCGACTGCCAAGCTCCAGCAGCAGCGCCATGCCGTCGGTCATGTGGGGCCGCGTCGCGGCCTGACGGGGTCGAGGAAGGCGCTCCGCGGTCGCCTGGGGCCCGTCCTCAGGCTCGGCGGGGAGTGCCCCGTCCGCCCCTCCGAGAAGGGCCGAGAACGCCGAGTGCGCCTCGGCCAATTCGTCGGGGTCGGCAGGCGGCATCAGGCCCGGGTCCTCAGTCAGCAACTCGTCGGCCGGAGGGACGGACGGTACTTCAACGTCCTTCCGAATCGCCGTCATTACCCTCACGGAGGGGTCTCCCGCCTTCCCGTCGATCGGATGTCCGGCTCCAGGTCCACCGGCGGCCGGGAGTGCGGGAAGCGGCGGCAGCGTGTTCGGCGTCTTGCTCGTCGCCGGGACCTCGTGGACGGAGACCGTCGTCCGCACCCGGCCCGTGACGGGATCCCTGTCGGTCCGGCGGATGTAGTGGCCGGCGTCTTCCAGTTCTCGCAGAGCACGGGAGACGGTGCCACGGCCCTCCACGCTCTTCGCCGCCAAGGTCCGCACGTCCTCCCGGGATCCGTCGGGGAGGCTGAGCAAGTAGCCCAGCAGTCCGCGGGCGGCCCACGAGAGGCTGTGTTTCCGCACGACGTGACCGTTGTCCAGGATCGTGTACCCGGGTGCATGCTTCGGGATACGATGGATCTGCATTCGGAGCCCTCCAGCTCTGATGCCAGACCCCGGGGTGTTACCAGCACCGCCGGGGTTTTCCGTGCCTGGATGATCGCATGCCTGTGCTGTGCAGCACAAGTGTCCAACCATGCCCTCTCACGTCAAATTGCCCCCCGAAGCGCCAACATCCACCCCAGGCGGGCAGACGCTGGATCGCCGAGCGTGACGATGCCCGATGGTTCCTCGCAGTTGCGGCGGATCCATCGGCATCACGGGCACGATCCACCTCCTCCTCACTGGCGGATCGACTGCAGGACGCAGCCCGATAAGCCAAGGGACACACGACATTGAGCCTGGTGCAGAACACGTAGCGTATCGCCAGCCCGACCACGCGGCGGAGCCATCTCAGCCGTGGGACAATTCAGACAGGCGCGATGGAGGGAGCTGGATATGAAGGTCTTCATCTCCTGGTCAGGCCGCCACAGCGAAGCTGTTGCTGAGTTACTTCAAGAGTGGCTCGAACAGATTCTTCAACCAGTGGACTTCTGGATGTCGAGCGAGGACATCGCATTCGGCAGTCGATGGTTCCAGGAAATTAGTTCTGAGCTTGACGATGCCAACTTTGGAATCGTCTGCCTGACTCCAAGCAATCTCAAATCCCTGTGGATTACATTTGAGTCAGGGGCTCTCGCCAAGAGAGTTGACAGAGCTAGACTCGTACCATTCTGCATCGATTTGGAGCCACGCGATATAACGGGTCCACTGTCGAATTTCCAAGCTATTCAGATGAAGCGCGATAGCCTTCGAAAACTGATTCGCGACATAAACAATGAGGCCGAACGGCAGGTGCCAGAAAGGACAATAAGCAGTCTCTTTAATGCCACGTGGGACGAATTTTACGACAGCATCGCCGATGCAAAGTCGGAAGCTTCGGAAGCTTCACTGATGGCGCCGCCCCGGATGGAGGATATGGTGGGTGAGCTACTGGAGCGAGTCCGCAGTCTTGAGGCCCGCCTTGGCTCACCCACAAGAGCGAGACCCGATTACGCCGCATTTAGGTCATTCCTTGACGCGTCGATCAAGTCTGAGCGACCTACCACGGCAGATGACTGGATTGAAGTGGCGGATTTGGCCTGGAAGGCGGCAGACACCTACGGCCGACGCATCGTCATTGAACCAAAGGACTCAACGCTTCCACCCCTGCCCGACGAGGAAACGTGACGGCTCGATGTTCCACACTGGGAAGCAAAGAGCCCCTGCCCGATCAATCGGACAGGGGCTCTCAGGTTGCAATTTCAGGCGTTCACCGGCGCCAGGTCCGACCACAGCACGAGCTGCCCGCGGGGGCCGTCGTGGACCTGGAGCGCACCTGCATCCCGCCGACGGTAAAGCGTCGTCACGTGGACGCCGAGACGCCCGGCAGCTTCCTTCAGCGTCAGCTTCTCTTCCGCTGTCGGCAGCTTGTGGGGCTTCGCGGTGAGAACCGGCTGAGCAGTCGGGGCCTTGTTGACCTCCACTTTCCACAGCACCGGGGCGGGCCCGGCTTCCTTGTTCAGGGCCGGCTCGGGCTGCGCCTTCGCATCCTCGTCCTCCGGCGGGTCCAAATGCAGCACATGCGCGGCCACGAGTGGGGGAACCGCGGACACGACAATGACGACCCACGCGATTGCACCCGTTGCACCGGTCGTCAGCACATGTTCCGTGATCTGTGCGGCAGTTGCGACGACCAGTGCAACAAGTGCGCCGCGGATCGCGCTGCCGCGCTGGCGCGTTGCGGCCTCTTCGCGCTCGACGTCGCCACTCTTGCAGTGCTTGCGGACGAGGTCCGACCAGTCGCGGGCGTTGCGCGCGCTCCACGCGGCGTAGAGCGACAGGACGGCCGGCATGAGCCAGGCCACACGCCAGTTCCAGCCCGCCATCACGCCGAGCGAGAACTCCCCGGGCGCGCTCAGCGCGAGAGCGGCGTACAGGACGGCGGGCTGGCCGATGCGGCGGGCCGATCGAATGTGCCAGGGGGTGCGGGTCATGTCTCCTCTTCTCGGTGAATTCACCAGATGACCGGCCCCGCGTCCTCTACTCGCAGGGCCGGTCAGTACTGCATCAGTCCGGGTACTTCGTCAGCTCGTCCAGCTTGGCGCAGTAGATGGCACCAGCCGCGTCAACGACCTGCAGCCGACTACCGTCGTCCGAAATGCGCTTGATCGTGCCAATGCACTTCCAGCGCGGGCCGTTGTAGCGAACCTCGTCGCCGACGTCGAACTTGCTGTCCACTCGATGCTCCCGTCTCCGTGAGTTCCTTGCGTGACTCCATGATGGCAGACTTGTGCTGTGCAACACAAGCCCTGGAGTCGCGCTAGTCGACTAGCACGACGAAGGGCGCCACCGGGAGATCAACTCCCGATGGCGCCCTTCACCCTTCAGCTGCTCAGCGCGGGACGTACTTGCGAATCGGCAGGTTAGGCCGGAGCTGGGCGAGCCGGTTCGCACCGATCTCGATCCGGGCGGATCCGATGGCCTCGAATCGTGCCCCGCATCCCTGCTCGGACGGCCTGCCAGTGGGGCCGCCGGGAACGGTGTAGTGGTGAGAGTCGTCGTACAGCGCGTCGCGCCGGCAGGCGCTGCACGTGGACGTGTTGCGGTGCACCCATACGACGGCAGTGCGTTCGGTCATGGGCTCTCCTCCTACTGATGTAGCCGGCCTCAGCTCTGGCGCGCTTCGTCAACCATCCCGGCGCGCCTCGAACTTCCGGTGCGGGTCGGTGATGATCTCCCCTCCGTCCGTCGCAAAGATCGTGCATCCGTCGCCGATCCACCAGACGGAGGCCACCATCCAGGCCCGGCCGTGGTGTTCGATCCGGTCCCCCTCCTCCAGGTCCCGCGCCTCACACACGCGGTACACGGGCAGCGTTGCTCCAGGGGCACCGTCACGCCAGTGCCATGGCCGCCCCGGGTCGCCGAGTGGGATCGTCTCGTGGTCGGGCGACGTCGGGTGTGCGGCCAGGACGCAGGGCAGCATCTCGGCGCCAGGCGGCGTGAACGTCGCAGTGCACTTGGGGTGTTCACACACCAGCGCCGACGCGCAGGCCTCCGCGGACTCCCGGTTCGTGTCCGTCGGCTCGCCCACTCCGCACTGCGGACAGTGGATGCCCCACTGATGTGCATCGGTGCGCGGGAAGGGGACGGCCGGCATGGTCTTCTCGCCGATGCCCAGTTGCACCCGGATCACGGCAGCAGCGGACAACGTCAGCGCGACCCGGCCACCCGTGTCAGACGCAACGACGGTCGACGTACCGTCCAGCGCGGCCAGTTGGTCAACCAGCGCCAGGACGTCGGCCTCCGGGACGTGGGCCTCCGCGGCAATGGTGGAGGTGGCGACGGACTGAGGTTCCCGCTTCATCTCTCTGACTCTTCTCCGTGAAGGGCCGGACCCGCGTCCTCTACTCGCAGGGCTGGCCTGATGCATGAGTTCCTGACGCATCTTCATGGTGACAGACATGTGCTGCGCAACACAAGTCCCTTGATTGAGTCAGACCCTGAACAATGCGTCCTGCTCCCCCTCTGGCCCCGGGACGGCCCGGATCGCGGCGATGTGCCAACCATCCCGGACCCGCCACTCGCCGCCCTTGACGGACTGGGTCCTCATCGGCAGCATCTCCCCACCGTCGGCTGGGATGATCTGCCGCTCCCTGCCGGACCCCGTCACAATCCCCCGTCGCTCTGCCCCCGTGTTTGGGTCGATCCACGCAACCCACCCCGTGAACAGCTTCGCGCCCATGCACTCCTCCAGAACGCCAAAGGGCCCCCTGCGTCCTCTACTCGCAGGGGGCCCGTAGTGGGTTGGTCAGGCGGCTTCGCCGAGCAGCCAGTCAGCCAGGCGGATGACCGACTCGGGGTCGACGGCGGAGCGGATGCCGAACGGGCCGGCGGCCGAAGCGCCCAGGACCTCACGAGCCTTAGCAGCAGCGTCGTAACGTCGGCGGAAGGTCTCGAAGTGGGATGCGGTGTCGGGGCACTGGTCGGCTGCCTCAGCCTCCGCGGGCTCGTCCACTCGGCGGATATCGCGGCACCACCACGTGTCACCGTCGCCGTCAAGGCGGACCTTGTACGGCAGTTCCTCGTCGTCAGCGTCGATGCGCTCCAGCGCGCCGACCTCCCCGATGTGGCCCTCCCCATCACCGGGATTGTTGCTGATCACCGTGACGCGGTCCCCGACCTTGACCGATGTGGCCGACTGGGCCGGAGGCTCCTTCTCGCCCAGGATCCGGTTCAGTTCGTCGCGGAGCTGGCGGGTCTCCGACCTCGTCATGTGCGCCGACTCGTCCCACAGGCTGATGAACGCGGCCGACTTCTCGTAGACCGACGTCTCCACCGTCAGTGCGGATATGTCGGTGTCGTTGATGGACTTCTTCGTCAGGTTGATCTCAGCCATGCCCTCTCCTCTGATGGTTCGGTTTAGCGCGAGTCGTGCTAGTCGACTAGCGCGACTCAGCGGGCCAGCTCCTCCACGGCATCCCGGCGGTCCGCGTCGTGGTAGTCGTCGTACGCGGCACGGGCGTCCTCGTCCCAGCTGGCCGCCTCATCGTCACGGACGCCGGCCATGTCGTAGGCATCAAGAGTGGGGAAGTTGCGCATCGTCGTGTCCTCCCGGGTACTCGCTCGTTTAGACGTTCGTGGTTGATTCACGCGGCAATACCGAGAACAGCACGCGCCTGCTGGATTCCGTCCCAGCGGATCCGGCGGACGCGGGCCGGACCGACGCCCATGTGGCCGCCGATCTCCGCGTCCTCCATGGGCGGCATGCCGATGCCGTATGTCCCGCGAAGGACGAGCGCGCGACGCGCAGTGACGGAGGCGAGGGCGTAGGCAGCCAGGTCGCGAACGTCGGCAGCGTCGGCCGCCGAGGAGATGTCGGCCAACGTCTCCCCCAGCGTCACGCCTTCCACGCCGTCAGCCGGGCGGTCCAGGCTCTCCACCGGGACGAGGGCGAAGCGGGCCGCGTCGAACAGTTGGCGACTGACCGGGCCGATCTCGTTGACGACCTGGAACGCCTTGTCCACGTCACCGTCAGCCTGCGCGAGTGCCCGGCGGACGCGCACGAGCTTCTGCGGGTCCAGGGCTCCGGGTCGGCCGCCCATCCAGGCGGTCGCCACTGCTCCGCGGATGGCCGGCCAGGCCTTCGTCTGGAGCTGGGCGGTCCCGTCGGTGTCGTAGCTGGCCACGCAGGTGATCAGCGCGATTCGCGCCTCTTGCATCAGGTCATCCATGTCCTCCGCTGTGGCCTGTCCGGCGGTGACGGTGCGGACGACGTTGGCGAGCATCGGCTCCAGGGTGGTGACGATTTGCCACATGGCGTCCCTGTCGCCGCTCTTGGCCCTGGTGATGAGGTCTGCGGCGATCGTTGCGTTGGCCATTTCCGCTCCCTGGGCTGTGCTGGTGGTGCTGTGGTTACTGTGCAAATCGGGGAGCCCATTTGCCCCAGTGAATGTGACGTGCGCCATATGAGTGACGTGGAGCATCCGCTCCCGTGGCGTCCACATCCAGATACGCCGAAGGCCCCCGTCCGAACTTCCGGAGGAGGGCCCTCAGTCAGGCGCCGCGTGCGTGCGCCGTCGATCCGCGGTGGTCGGTGAGGCGATGGACTATCAGCCCCCCGGCCTCCGCCACTGTGACGTCACATCGGGCGTCGGAGCTGTCCTCCCAGCCGGCTATCACAATCAGCGCTTCCGTCCCAGTCCACAGCCAGGCTGCATCACGGTCCGCCACCGTGACGCCCAGTCGGGCGGCCATCCAGTCCAGATAGCGGAGGTCAGCCTCCGTCTCCATGGGACCTGTCAGCCGCACTCTCTTCGTCGCGATGATCGTCCGTGTCGCCACCTGATGCACCTACGGCCCCCTCGATGGTGTAGGGCTCCCCCTCCCAGGCCGAGAGGGCCCTATCCAGTGCTGCCGCCACGCCCTTGACGTACGCGGCTGCAGTTCTCATGTGCTCGGCGGCCGTGGCCAGCTCGTCTGTGACGAGTCGTCGCGCGTCGTCCAGCGCTATGTCCTCTGTCGGACGTCCGGGGCCGGCGCTTGCACGGCGGCCCGTGTTGTCGGGATCGTTTGGAGGGCGTCGCCCTCTCATTTCAGCCACTGCGTCACACAGGTCCGCCAGCAGGCACACTTCGGCCAGGTCGCGCCGGAGCACGCCCGCCATAGCCCCCACCTGCCGCGTTGCTGGAGTGACGTGGGAGAGACTGTAGGTCATGGGCACCTTTCGGACAACGGATTCCGTTCAGCTTTGAACTTGCGATAGTGGCGTTTCGTCCCGGTTTGACGACCCCTCGGGCACGCTTCCAGGCATATGCAACGTGAGCTGCACAGCACATGACCTGCGCGTTTCCCCACACGCATCCTTGACACAACCGGTACGAAAATTTGGCCACTCTGCGGAGCGTCCGGGCGTGTCGCCCAGCCCTGTTACTGCTGGTCACAGGCTCACCGTGAGCAGCTATGCACGCACAGCTATCGCCGTTGGCTGCGTCTGGTCATGCACAAACAGACTGGCCGGTTGGTTACTTTTTGTTCCGTTGCACGGCGAGCAGGCCGGGACCAGATTCGACGTCGCGTCAGCCCCACCGCGCGACAGCGGGATGACGTGATCCAGCTCCATGACGGTCAGCGGACCGTCGCAGTAGAAACAGCCGAACCACCCCATCTCCTCCCACTGCACACACAGCGCCGCCCAGTCGACGGCAGGCGCCGGCTCCCGACGGCGAACGGCTGGCACCACCCACACCGGCCGATGGCGGGCGGGAGCGACATGCGTCCGAACGGATTCGAATGCGTGTTCCCTTTGTCGGCGGGGGGCGCTACCGTCAGGGGATGCACTACTCCCCCGCCTCGTCACGCTCGCGCCAGCTCAGCAGCCTGCGCTGCGTCGGGATGGGTGGCGTACCACGAGTCATGTTCGATCATGGTCTCGGCCTTCTTCATGTACAGCGAACCCCAGGAACGCCCGCCTACGTCGGGGTCGGTGTCGATGGGAATCCCGCGGAACGTCATCCGCATGGCCTCCCCGATCTCGCGCGCCACGTCCTCCGCTTCGGCGGCTGGCGCGTCCGCCACGATCTCGTCGTGGATCGGGGCCAACACGTAAGGGGTAAGCCCACGTTCCTGGATCTCCAACATGCCCTGCGCGAAGATGTCTCGCGCAGTCGATTGGATCTCCCCGTTGAACGAGGCGTACGCGGCGTCACGGTCGAACACGAGCCGACGTCCCGACGGGGTCCGCAGCTCGTAGCCGTCGCGCTGAACCTGCCGCTGAAGCGCGCGAATGTAACGCGCCAGCGTCGGGTACGTACGCTTGTAACCCTTCAGTGCCGCCTGTGCGGCCGGCAGCGTCAGCCCTGTCTGCGCAGCGATCGTCTTGGCGCCTCCCCCGTAGGCGACGCCGAGCTGAACCACCTTGGCCACCTTGCGCTGACCACTCGTGAAGTCGGCTCCGAACACCGACTCTGCGGTGAGGTTGTGGAGATCAGCGCCGCGGAGAATGGCGGCCGTCATCACGGGGTCTTCGGACAGTGCCGCCATGACACGGGGCTCCACGGAGGAGAAGTCCACGCTGATCATCCGCCGCCCCTCGTCGGCCTCCACGCAGTGCCTCACGGTCCAGTCGCCGGAGGGCAGTTGCTGGAACGGCGGATCCGCAACGGACATACGCGCCGTCCGAGCCATGAGAGCCCCGATCTTCGGATGCACCCGGTCATCCGCGTCCGCCTTCGCGAGCATGGCCTCCGCGTACGACACGCGCCACTTGCCAGCCCTCTTGCTGCGCAGAACCGCCATGGCGAGCGGGTTGCCCGTGCGGGATCCGATCGGCTGCCAGTCCTTGTCGACGTCGGCGAGACGCATCAGCACCGTCTTGTCGACCTGGACGGCGCCAGACGCGGTGCGCTCGGGGATGGTCTCCCCCATCCCGAGCAGCGCCTCCGACAGCTGCCGCGTGCTGTTGACGTTCGCCACGCCGTAGCGGCTGGCCGTCTCCGCGTACCGGACCGCCTCCTCCGCGAGACGTCCGGACAGCCGACCGGTCGTCTCCCGGTTGATCCGCATTCCCCGGCGCTCGATGATGGCGCAGATGAGCGCCAACTGATGCTCAAACGGCACCAGCACGGGGTTCACGCTCAACCGCTGAAGCTCTGCCTCCAGCTTCGGAACAAGGCGCGACGTCAAGATGACGTCCGCCCCGGCGTACGTCAGGTAGGACTTGTTCGTCAGGCTGATGTGCGCCCACCCGGTGTCTTTCGTCTTCCCGATCTTGTGGAACTCAGCAATCAGCTCCTTCTGCTGGTCGGGGGACAACGGGTCTATGTGATGTTCCGCGCGCTCCTTCAGCTTGTTGCCTACCCCGCCCTGGAGGCGCTGTCGGGGATCGCAGAGGTGGGCCAGGATGTAGCCGTCCGTCGTCTTCGGCCAGAGCGATTCGAGCGTGACCCGCGGAAGATGCCGTCCCATCACCAGGCAGTCGAAAGGAGCATTGAACATCAGCAGGCTCGGCAGCGTTTCCAGTGCCCACGCGGCAAGCTCCTGAAGCTGCCGGTTGTAGTCAACGGGAAGCACGTACGCGACGTCCTCCGTACCGAACTGGACCACCCGAAGGCGGAACCCGGGGCTGAAGGTGTCGAGCCCCGTGGCCTCCGTGTCCACCGCCACCCGTCGACCCTCGCGGGCCTGACCGATGACCCACTCCCGGAAAGCTCGGCGATCATCGTCGGACAGCACGACGTGGACCGGGACGAGCTGCTCCCGGACTGGGAACTCATAAGTGATCACGCTGTCTCCTTCTGCTGCCCGAAGATGTCCGTCCTGCCAGTGCTCAAGTCGGCCTGAGCCGTCTCCCCCGCCTCCGCCTGCCGACGCTCGGAGTCGCTGGCCAAGCGAATCCCGTCGAATCCCCAACGCCCGCTGCTCTTGCGCTTGCGGTAGCCGCGGGACTCCATCTCCACCCCGAGTGCCCAGCCGGAGAGCACTTCTTTCCGGCTCAGCCCGGCGTCCTCAGCCCAGTCCGCGTATGCCCGGCGAAGCTGCATCGGCTGGACGCGGGCGCCTTCCTCGCGGACGAGGCAAGCGGTGATGAACTCCTCCAAGCGGTCTTCCGACTCGCGGTAGTCAGTCGTCGCGGCCTGAACGGTGGACGGCTCTTCGAGCCCATGCGCGTACCACTCCGCGGCACCGTCAACGGCCCACGCGAGGATGCCCTCAGCCTCCCCCCGGAGCTTGGCTGCCAGCGACGGATCCGCGTTGGCGCCACGGAACACGGCTTCGAACGGGATCAGCTTGACCCGCCTCCACACACCGAGATCCTGCGAGAGGATGGCCGGCTTGTAGTTGCCGGCAACCATCAGCAGAAACCGCGGAACGTAGGTGAACGGGTTCTGATTCAGGAACCGGCACGTCACCGGGTCGCCGCCAGTCAGTTGCTTGACCAGCGCCTCAGCCAGGCGACTGTACTTCTCCGTCTCGGAGGCCGTGACCAGTCGGGCACCGCGCAGGGACGCCAGCTCCGGCGACGCCTGGCCAACGTTGACGCGCTGTTCGAAGGTGCTGAACTCCGTACTCTTCGTGATGCCGGTAAAGACGTGATTCAGCGCATCCAGGAACGCCGACTTACCGTTTGCGCCCTGACCGTGGAGGAAGGCGAAGCACTGTTCCGCAGTCGACCCGCTGACTCCATACCCAACGAGCCGCTTCATGTAGCCGGGCAGCTCCGGGTGGTGCGGGAAGACTTCCGCGAGAAACAGGAGCCACCGCTCCGCCGGCGCACCGGGGACATATCGCACCGCGAGCCGCTTCGTGATCATGTCCGCCGGGTCATGAGGGCGGAGCGTCTTCGTCGGCAGGTGCACCGTGCCATTCGCGACGCAGAGGAGTTCCGGGTCTGCGTCGAAGTCCGACGCGTTCGCCGGCACCCCGGGCACACTCGGCAGCTCCTTCAAGACGCCGTCGATGTGCCGGTTGGTGAGCGCCTTCAGCGCCAACTTCCGCTCCGCGTCGCCGCCCTCCGCGATCATTTCAGCGCCCATGCGGTGTAGCGCGCGACGGACAGCGTCCTGGCCCTGAACCCACACGGTGCCGTCCCAGACGAGATACCCGAGCCCGGACGCGTAGCGGACACCGCCTCCCGTCGACCGCATGTAGTCCCGAAGGCGCACGGCCAGGCCGACGTCCGTGCTGTCGAAGGCCTCCCGGGCCGACCCGCGCAGCACGGGGAGATCCGTCTCGTCCTCCACGAAAGCCGGGGCTGACGGGGTCGGAGGCTCCGGGTCGTCCAGATCAACGGGCTCCGCCAGGCGCACCGCGCGGTGCAGCTCGGCGGGGAAGGCGGCCGGGTCGTCCTCGCGCCAGTCCGTCAGGTCCCATCCTTCTGTCGGGATGGACAGACGCCTGCCCGCGATTCCCTCCGCCGTCAGCGCGCGCGACAGGCCTCCCGTGAAGCCCCTGCCAGCCCGGTCCGCATCCCCGGCGAAGACGACGTCACGCCCACGCAGCACGGTGACCAATTCCCGGACAACGTCCTTGTTTTGTGCGAGCCCGGCGCCGCGAATGATGACGGCGTCGTAGCCGCATCCCACGGCCGTCAGCCCGTCCCCCGGGCCTTCCGTGACGAGCACGGTGTCATAGCCGGAGCCGGCCGAGAGGAACCCCCATTTCGCCCACGTGCGCCCGTCCACGTTGGCGAGCGAGACCCATCGGGCTGGGCACCGGCCGGAGAGGTCACGCCCCTGGAGCCCCCGCACTACGCCGTCCACACCGGTCAGCGGGACCGTGATCCGCGGGAAGCGAGTGAATCCACGGCTCAGCCACTTCTGCGGGCGGTCGCCGGAGGCGGCGTAGCCGATGCCAAGTTCCTCCGCCAGTTCCAGGCCGACACCGAAGCGGCGCATCAGGTAGTCGACGGCCTCCGGTGACAACGCCAGCGCGGCAGCCGTCTCGTCCACGAAGAGGCGCAGCCCGGCTATCTCGCCCGGTCCGATCGACTCCGGCGGGGCGGCGGAGACAGTGCGGGTCGCGGTGCCTGGGGTGACGCCGAAGAGGTCCGACGGCGCCAGGCGGAGCGCCTTCAGGATCGCGTCCTTCTGACAGCCAGCCCGGCAGACGAGCAGGAGCTTCCCGTCTTCTCGCAGCGTTAGCTTCAGGCTAGGCGTCCGCCGGTCCGCGTGCACGGGGCAGAGAGCCAGGTAGCCGTCATGGTCCTCCGTGACGCCGGTCAGCCGGCCCAACAGGTCCGACAGTTGCACGTGCTCTCCTCTCCTCTGAAATGTGAAAGAAGGGGCGCCCTCCAAAGAGAACGCCCCGTGTTTGACGCGTGCGGCTCTAGGCGGTGGACTCTGTGAACGGAAGAGCCCCGACGGCTCCGGGTCCCAAATCGATTGCCCTGGGTGCCCGGAATGGTGTGGCATGTGGGCATGAGCAGAATGGCGCAGGTCATGGTGTTGGCCCGGTACGAGGACGAGGTGATGGAGCCGCTGACGCGGCCGGACGAGGCCCGCACCTGGCACGGCTGCTTCGTGCAGATCCCCTGGTTCGTAGGGGGCTGGCACATCGAGTTCGAGCGGTGGAACCGGCGCCACGGCGTGCTCAAGGACCTGGAGTCTCTGCCGTGGAATGAGCCCGCCTGCGTGCAGGTCATGCTGCACGACGAGGACGACGACCTGTTCGGTCTGTGGATGTTCCGAGGCGGTGCCCTTGTCGAAGTGGGCATCCCCGGCACCCAGCGGGTGCACATCGCTGCCCCGTCGCGGGACGCGGACCCTGGCTTCCTGGTCCGGATCGGCCTGGGCAGGGGAGAGGACCGACACTCGCCAGAGCACGTACAAGACCCGCGGTCGTGCTGGTGACCCGATCAAGACTGGGGTAGAACCGGATTCATCTAGCTCCGAACATGATCGCCCGGACAGGTCCTAGTCCGCGAACTCCAGATCCCAGTACTCCTGCGGAACCACGCGATAGGCCAGACCGGCGGATCCGCGTTCCAGACGGAAGATCGTCAGTACCGCACTGCGCCCTCGGTTGTACAGAATCGCCCGACGGGCGCCCTCCTTCGAGGGGTGTCCCTTCCACTCCTCGCGCCGCCACGACGAGTGGCTGATGTAGGTGTCCATGTCGGTCACTCCTCATGCGGGACTTCGTCCACGCTGACCACCTCGTCCAGAGTCAGCGAGTACTCGGCGTGCTTGTCGCCCCGAAGTAGTACGACCTCCACGACTGATTCCGAGCTGCGATCCCGTCGCCCGCCGTACATCAGCCAGCCCGTGAACCTGATCTGTGTCGCCATCAGTGCCCCTCTCCGTGGCGCTGGACATGGTCCGCATAGACCGTCGGCGCGATGGCCTGGAGGGTCTGCTCCGCGTCCCGGAGTCGGTTGATCAGGCGGGCGTCGGTGGCTACGTCCCGCACGACGTAGCCGGCCGCGACCCCTGCCCGGGGCCGCTTGACTACCGCGCAGCCGTATGGCTGGCCAGCGTGGATGGCTTCGCGGTTGGCTTGCGCGATGTAGTCGGCCAACGTGATGGAGCGCTCGGCCTTCAGCTCCGCGGCGTGGAGGTAGTAGCCGTCCACGTCGCCGATGTCCTTCGCGCCCATCTGGACGTTGCGGTGAGCGCGAGGATTGTGATGCTCGCGGACGTAGGCAGTCCACGCGGACTCCCATTCCGTGCCCTTGCGTTTCGATGGGTTAGCCATCGGCAGCCCCGAGAGCGATTCGCGCCGCGTCGTCGTAGCAGTCCCGTTCCTCGCGGCTGATGGGGTATTCCTCATCCTCGCGGAGCCGGGCGCCTTCGGCTGCAATCTCGCCCGCGATGTGCCTCCGGAGAACCGTCTCTAGCTCCTCCACGAAGTCCGCGTGGCGATACGCCTTGTCGCCGTACCAGCCTTCGAACGCCTCCCACACGGCCTCCGTGATGGCGCGCTCTTCGCCGTCGTCGGGGATGATGATCACTCCACGTCCTCCCACGTCGTCCGGGCCCGCTGGATGGTGGCGGAGAGAATGTCCTCTCGAAGGACGTACTCCCCGGCGTCGCGGTCGTAGCAGCAGGCGAGTGCGATCCGTTGCCCGGCGGCACTGCCTCGGGACTTGTACGGACCGGCGTAGGTGGTAACCGTCTCGCCGGAGTAGATACGCCGCGGGACGTCGGGGTTCCTGAAGTAGTGGAAGTCCGGGTTGTACTGCCACGCCCGACGCACGATCTTGACGCGGAAGACATCGCCTTCCGCCAGCATGGTGCGGCCCATCAGCGCTTCCTCTCCTTCAGGCACCCGCACAGGCGGTGCGCCAAGCCGAACAGCCCTGCCAGCAGCAGTACGACCAGCGCAAAGCAGCCGCCGGCCCAGAGCACGCACACGATGTAGATCAGCAGACCGTTCACTCCGGCTCTCCATCCGCGTGGATCACTCCTGCGCCGCGCGTGATCGCAACGCCGATCGCGTCCATGTAGCGCGGCCAGTCCCGGCGGTCCCGGGATCCGGCCGCGACGATGATCAGGTCACGCTCGCCGAGAGCCCGGACGTCACCGATTGCGGGGGCGGCGTCCGGGCTGATGATGGAGACGGCCATCAGCCGATGACCCTCGTCAGGGGGCCGAAGTTGTCGATGATCTCCGAGAGCGGTCGGCCCGTTCCGCGGGTAAGCGACACCTTCGGGCATCCGGCCGCGTCAGCGAGCCCTGTGAAGTGCCACACGTCGCCGTCCCGGTCGCGGTAGCTGGCGGTGAGGTCATAGGTGGTGTAGCGGTAGATGTAGGTCTCCGGGGCCTCGTCCACACGCTCCACACGGCGAGCGCTGATCCTGCCACCGTCAGGGAACTCCACCGTGAACGGGTGGAGTTCGCCCCCGCGAGGCGTCCACGATCCGTCGATGGCCGTGACGCGCCCGACGTGTCCGATCAGTTCCTCAGCGTAGGCGGCCTCGACCACCCGCACCCGGTCACCGATCTTCACCGGCTCGTCCGCCGGGGCCGGCGTCATGTACCGCACGGCGGACGTCTCGTGGCTGCCGTCCGGGTTCTCCACGACGTACCACGGCCGGCTGCTCTCGTACCGGTCACGGAACGGCCCGGCGGCCACCGTGCAGCGCTCCCCGTCGACCACCACGGCCGCGCCAATCTCGAAGGCTGGACGGGCCGTCAGCGAGTCACGATCGAACATCCCGTGCCGCCCGTGGTGGCTCTCCAGCTCCACGAGGTATCGGCACGCCTCGTCGGTGGCGACCGGCGCGAAGGGGCCAAACCTCACGACCCCCGCGCCGTACGAGCAGTGGTTCACCTTGTCGCCGACCTTGAACATCTGCTCCGTCACGCTGCGTCAATCTCCTCTTGTCCGTGCATGGCGAAGCCCCCGCATCGTCGGTGTGCGGGGGCCAGTGAAGCGGCTGGGTCAGGCAGTCGGGCTCTGGTAGCCCACCACGGCGAAGTGCTCGGCGGCGATCTCCACGACGTTGCGTGTCTTACGCTGGATGTCTCCACTGTCCCTGCCGGTGGGCTGGACCGTCAGCGTCTTGTGGGTCCGGCCCTTCGGGTCCCGGTAGGACGCGACTTGCCGGACGACGCCCTCAGACATGCGGACGCTGTTGGCCTGCCGGGTGCTGTAGACGATGACGGCGCCTTCGCGCACGTCCTGTCCGGTGAAGTCAGTCAACTTGCGTGCCATAGCTGTTCCTCTCCTCTTCGTGCTGCTGCATAAGCCACCGAAAGGCTTCGAGAGCCTGCGGAGGCACCACTCCGTTACCGATTTTGTGGAGCTGCTGCGCGCGGGTCAGACCCGGAACTCCGGTCACGTGGCCGTCGGGAAGCCACATCAGCCACTCCGCGAAGCACGCTGTCAGCCGTCGCCCTCCACGTGGCCCGATCTCGGTCGGGGCAGGCGCAGGGCGGTCTGACAACGCTTCCTGCCGTCGGATGGCGGGGAGGTAGTCGCCCCACCATTCGGCAGGAGATTCACGGCCGTTCTCAGGTTCAGTCCGCCGGCCCGGGTGGGGCTCGTCCCCGCTCCGCCCGCTCCGTCGCTCGCCGTCGGAGTAGGGAAGAAGGTATGCGGCTTCGTCCTCAAGGGTGGGGCCGTGCCCCCCCCTCTTCCGTCTGTCCGGGTGCTGTGGCGCACCGTTGCGCCCAAGGTTCGCGGTCGGCGTCTTCAGAAGAAGTGCCACCTCCGACAGGGGTCGACCGTTGGTCCCGAGGTTTGAGGCTCCCGACTTCCAGTCCCGCGCTGCCGGTGTCGGCAGCAAGTTGACCACTGCCCCGGGGAGCGCGTAGTCCCCACCGCTCCCCCGTTGGTTCGGACCGCCGTGCGGCCCGTCCGATGCTCGGGGAGTCGGGAGCATGGGGAGTTGCGAGTCCGAACCATCGGTCTCGGTGGTGAGCGGCTCCCACGGCGGAAGCCCGTAGACATGTCCACCGGAGGTCATACCCGATCGCGGCCAGGTCTTCAGCAACGACGTCGAGCCCGCGCGACCGGATCGCCGCGACGTTCTCCAGACACGCGAACCGGGGTCGTATGACGCGAACAGCTTCGGCGACGTTCTTCCAGATGCCGGAGCGGCCACCGCCGATCCCCTCTCTCTTACCCGCGTTACTGATGTCCTGGCATGGGAACCCTGCCGTGATGATGTCGACCCGGCCGACAAGCTGAGTCCAGTCGTACAAGGTGATGTCCCCGATGTTCGGCGCCTCGGGGAAGCGCTCGGCCAGCACAGCGGAAGCAGCCGGATCGGACTCAGCGACGAATGCCACCTGATCGCCGATCAGCTGCTCGACCGCCAACCCCAGCCCGCCGTAACCGGCGCATAGCTCTAGGATCGGCATGCTCTCCTCTGCTTCTGCACTACAGTTGAAAGCGCCCGGTCCTGCGGACCTCTACTCCGCGGGACCGGGCGCAGTCGTGGATCAGGCCGCGTCGGCCAGCTCCACCGGAACGGCGGCCTCGTAGGCGCCGAGAACCTTGATCACGGGCCTGGTGTAGTTCACGATCGTGCCCTTCTTCGGGCCCTTCTTGATCTTGAACTCGACCGGCTCCAGGGTGAGCGTCGCCCGTGCCGGCCCGCCGACCTGGTCCAGTGCCTCCAGCACCTCATGCAGGGTGGCGGCCAGGTCCCACGCGCCGGAGCGGAAGCGGAACAGCCCGAGATCCGGATCGTCCAGCAGCCGGAAGTTCGTCACGACGTTCGGCTTCGGAGCCCTGCCGATCTTCGCCTCCGCCTTGCGGGCCTGGAACGACTCCGGGCAGCCGCACGGCTGGCCCCGGCGCTCGTCATCCAGGAACTCCACGCCGTCGCAGTGGTGGATCAGCTCCGAACCGAACTGGCCGTACAGGCGCATGTCGGACGTGATCGCGGAGGCGCCGTCGATGATGATGTCCACGCTCGGCGTGTCGGTCAGCACCTCCAGCGTGTCCTCACCCTCCGTGGCCCACTCTTTGGGGGTGCCGCCGTAGAGAGCAGCGATGCGGGCGGCCACAACGGGATCGCCCGACGTCACCCGCCACTCGTCCAGGCTCTCCGGAGTCCGGCCGACCATACGGCCGGAGCGGAAGCGGCCCACCACGTCATCCGCAAACGATGCGCGGGGCTTCGGCTTGGCGTCCGGATCGGTGTCCCACAGTCGCAGTCCTGCCATGTTGTCTGCCTCTCGTTGACGTCTCGTCTGACGCGTTGCGCTCCCCGTTGGGGGCTGTAGCTGGGTTACTGTGCAGATCCGGATGTTTGTTTGCCTGGGCGGAAGGAAGTTCCGCTAGTCGACTAGCGCGACCTCACTCGTTGGGCCCCGTGTCCTTCAGTGCCTCGTCAGGGGTGATATCGCCGGCCGCCACGGCAGCGTGGAGGCACGCTGCCGTCCTCCAGCGGGTCATGCGCCAGATGGGAAGAGGCTCACCCGGATACCTCCGGGTCAATCAGGTCAGCCGCGTCCTCCGCGTCTGGAAGGTCTGCGCCGTGACCATTGCAGTTGGCGCGGATCTTCTCCGCCAGCTCGTGCGCGTGGGCCTGGAGAAGGTCGTCCAGCATCTCCGCCAGGCGGTCGTACTCCTCACCGAACCACCGGTCCAAGTCGCCATGGATCTCGGCGCGAACGGCTTCGACGGATCGACTCATCGGACACCCTTCTCCCAGAGCTCCCGGGCCTCCACCTGGCACTCCACACCGAGCCGGCGCAGGGTGGCCTGTGCGCGCGGCACCCAGTGCGAGGGCCAGTCCCCCACCTCCGCATAGGCCTGAACCTCCGCCGGGTCGACGCCCACAAGCCAGGCGAGGAAGCCAACGTCCATCGGCGGTCGCTGACGGATCAGAGCCTTCGTCGCCCCGTTGCTCCGGCGGGTGGTCGTCCCCTCCGAACGTTGGTGGGGATAGCGGGTCTCGCGGAAGCGACGGACAGGGGTCTGTGACTGCATTGCCGGTCTCCTCTCGGTGCCTCTATGCCGAAAGCCCCCGGCGCCGAAGCAGCCGGAGGCTCAAGGGGGTTGCAGTAGCGTCTACTTGGCGCTCACATTCGCGCCGCGGAGCATGCCCCAGCCGAGCAGGACGAGCAGCGTCGTCCCGTAGCCGAGCGCCGGGACAGCCAGCATGACGCCGTGGAGGGCGCCGACGCCGACCATGACGAGCCAGGCCCGGAGAGGGAGGAAGGCCAGGCCGACCACGCAAAGTGCGGCAACGCGCGCGAACGCCTCCGCCTGCGGGTCGGCCTTCTTCGCCGACTCCGCCAGGAACGGAGGCCAGCGAAGTTCGGCGGCCAGCTTGTCGAAGTCGTTCACGCCGCCCGCCTCTCCGTGCCGGTCTCCTCCAGGCCCGTGGTCCAGACCGGTCGGCCGAGCACCGTCTTCTTCCGCTCTCGCTCCCACTGAAAGATCGGCAGCAGAGAGAGGAAGACGTCGAGCAGATCGTCACTGCACGAGACCGGCACGAGCTTTGCGCCCTCCGGCCGGACGTGGAGGACGGCTGCCGCGTCGATGGCCGGCACCGGAATGGATTCGTTGGTGGCCGCGAGGATCATCCTGTCCGCCATGGCATAGGCCTTGAGCTGGAGTGCGACGTCCTCGTGTACGCCGGACCGGGTGGTCTTCCAGTCCAGAATCACCGTCTCGCCATCGATACGCGCGATGGCGTCGAAGCTGCCGGCGTAACCGTGCTCGTCCGACCAGACCGTCTCCTCCAGGTGCAGGAACTCCGGCTGCATCTCCTGCAGAAAGGCCGCGAAGTGCGTTGCATACCGGACCATGTCCGGGCCAACGCGTCCGACGCGCTCACCGCGGGCCAGGCGCTCGAAGATGTCGTGCGCCTTCGATCCGACGTCACCGGCCTGGCGGGTAACCCGGTCCGGCGCCCGCTTCAGGAAGTCGATCGCACCGTCAGGGTCGGTCCGGGCAATGCCCTGGACGTGCTCCCAGTGGGAAACTGCCGTCTCGGCGACGAGCTTCGCAGACCAGAACTTCAGGAAGTCCTTCGGAAGCATGCTGAGCACGCTCGTAACGCCGGGGACCTTCGTCGCCCCGTTATCCGGATCAATGTAGAAGCGGGACTGCCCCCGCTTGATGGTGGCTACTGCCATGCTGTCTCCCTCTGCTGTCGGGTGCAGAGGGGTTACTGTGCAACGCGGCCGGATGCGTTTGCCCCGGCGTCAAGATCTTTCGTCCTCCCCCGCCGGGGCCAAAAGGGTCCGAATAACCGCCCTTTTCCTATTCTTCTTAACACGCGTTAGAGAGACTAGAAATAAGGGGTTGGTACGGCACTTTTGCCCCTTCGGGCACGTCATCTCCCCGCCGGAGGGGGCGACGGGGACTATGTGTGACGAGTCAGGGGCAGAACGTCAGCGCTTGCCCGCCTTCCGGATGACAGCGCGGAGGCTCTGAGCATCTTTGATCAATTCGGCCAGCAAGGCGTCCAAGACGCCCCGTTGCTCCGGCGTCATGTCGTCAGCGATGACGTCGGCTTGCATGTCCCCGATCACGCGACCCAGCATCTTTGCCAGGCGAAGGTGGTCCGCAACCTGGCGTGCGCCCGGAGCCTCCCTCTGGCCGTCACCGTCAGGAACGAGCTGGCGCGACGTCTCCTCCGCTCGGGCCGAGACGACCAGGGCACGCGTAACGCTGCGACGATCCACCTGCCGCTCTTGGATCGATTTCTCTTTCAGGCCGAGCGCTGCAATCTCCTTCGGAGACACAGCTTCCCGCAGCACCTTCGAGATGTGATAGCGGACAGCCGTTTGCGTCTTCGCCTTGGCGGCTGGGGGAACGCCGGCGTCCCGGTAAATCTCGGCGGCCTTCTGCGTATACGCGTAGGACGAGCCAGCAGGATCGTCCATCGCGAGCCGGATCGACACCAGGACCACGGCGAGACTTCGTAGTACGGACGTATCCGCATGCTGGAGCTGGCTGTGCGCACGGATAAGGTCTTCAGCCTGCGACGTCAGCACGTCCACCGGCAGGGTACGAGCCTCGTCCAGTTCCACGAGAGCAGGAATCTTCGCCCGACGCGCAACAGCGCCACTGTTCCGGCGAGCAGGAAGTTTGGCCTCCGACACGGGGCCTCCATACATGATGTAGTAGGGGCGGCAGCCTACCAAGCACCTGCCGACGTACTGCACGGCACGGTAGTGCAGTTGGGTAGGTACGGCTCAGTCTTGGGCAGCCTTGAACGGCTGACGGCAGACATCACAGATGATCATCCCGCGGTCCAGTGTGCTGGGTGTCAGGGTGATTCTCCGGGGCTGCTCGCATGCGCATGCAGCCGTGATGCGCGTCCGTGTCTTGCCGGACTCCCGTCGTGGGGCAAGCGCCGGCAGCGTAGTGGTGATGGCTGCTTCCAGCTCCGTCAGAAGCTTCGGCGTTTCCGGATAAGCCCTGACCTGGTCGGATAGCACCACGTCTCGGAATCCGGATGATGCGGGAGCCAGCTTTCCGTCTGGCCAGGACAGACCGACGACTTCCGCAGCATCGGCGAACCTACGGTTGTGATAGCTGCCCCGGCGTGTTGTGTCGGAGACTTGGTTAACCCAGTTCAGCAGGTGGGCAGCGTCGTGCATCAGGGCTGTGAGCGTGGCCTCAGCCCCCTCCGCCAACGTGTCCCGGCTGACCACGACCTGTAGCGTAGAACCGTCGCCCCAGCGGGCGGGTCCATGGTCGGTCGACGGATGTTGATTCGTTACAGCGATGGCTGCTGCTGGGATACCCGGATGGCGCTCGCGGATGCTGTCCCATAGTCGGGCCAGCGCTTCCGTGAGAGGGCGGGCGGATGGTGGCGGCGTCATGGGCCGACAGTAGCCCTCTTGTGCTGCGCAGAACAACTACCGCCATATGGATGGCCTGAAAATGCAAAAAGCCCCGCCTTCCCGAGGACTTGGGAAGACGGGGCTTTCGAGACACTTACTCCTTACCCACGGGGGTCACCCGGGACCGGGTCTGCTCCCCCATGACTATCTGGAGAAGGAAGAGAACGACACCAGTGACCTGACCTGCGATGTTGCTGTTGGCCAGGGCTGGGACGAACACGGCCAGGGCGACGACTCCAGACATGACTGCTGCCCGCACCCGGGCCGGCTCGGTAGCGAGCATCGTCCGCAGCCAGGCCACAGCGTTTAGTGCGATGAGCTGAGATGCGGCCTTCATCCGCGCGAGGATCTTGGACATTT
Organism: Kitasatospora sp. NPDC127111; assembly: GCF_042677465.1. Taxonomy (NCBI): domain Bacteria; kingdom Bacillati; phylum Actinomycetota; class Actinomycetes; order Kitasatosporales; family Streptomycetaceae; genus Kitasatospora; species Kitasatospora sp. NPDC127111. The sequence goes on along the minus strand of NZ_JBHXTG010000031.1, from coordinate 42,966 downwards.
GGCCCCCTATTCGTAGGCCCGGCCGTAGTGCCGGGCGGATTCCGCGTCGTAGACGCGCTTGTGGAAGAGCTGGACGGCGGACTCCAGATCGGCCACGGACCCGGCGTTGATGATCGTGTAGTCCGCGTCCTCCGGCCCGAGCGCGCCCTCTGATTCGTGGACGAGGTGAGGGATTCCGGGACGGTCGATGTAGAGAAGGTGGAAGCCGTGGGAGCGCAGCATCTCCGCCTCGTTGCGGTACCGGACATCAGTGACCACGGCCGCGCGGCCCAGGTCGTTCATGACGTTGACCTCCGTCAGCGCGGCGTGAATCCAGATGCGCGGGTCAACCTGACGCATTGCGGCGCCAAGTTCCTGGAGGAGACGGCGGACTTCCGGGATGGCCTTCGCCATCTCCCAGCCGTCCCACCGCACAACCTCACTGAGCCGGTGCTCGGTGGTTTCGCAGCCGTCGCCGCAGGCGAACGTCTGAACCACCGGATCGACCCGGAGCGCCGCGTCCTTCAGCGCGTCAGCGAATGCCACCCGCTGGTAGCCGCGTTCCCGCACGAGCCAGGCACCGGCCGTGTCCTTGCCAACACGTGCCCTGCCGATGATGCCGATATTCATGCTCCGCCTTCCGTCGATGCCTGACGGAAGGCGTTACTGTGCAGCCCAGGGGATCCGTTTGCCCCGGCCTCAGTCTTCTGCCCCGCGGATGAGCAAGTGCTCGGCATCGTGTCCGGCCTGCCAAGCCCGCACGTCAGTGACGCTCTCGCGGATCTCGGCGACGTCGCTGCGCAGCTCGTCACGGACGGCGTCAATCCGCTCGGCCAGGGATGCACCCAGCACGGACACACTTTCGCGGGTGGCGGCACCCTCCGCCTCCGCTGCTCCCCGGGCGCGACGGAGGCCGAGCACGGCCGGCACCGTGGCAGCCACCACGACGCCGGCCGCACTGATGAAAGCAATCACGATCTCTGGGCTCAACCCATCAGCCTCCGCCAGGTCTCCGGGCCCGGGTAGCCGTCAGCCGCGGAACCGTGCCACCCCTGCGAGCGCTGGAATGCAGCCGTTGCCCGGCGGTCGGCATCGGTCCAGGTCGGACCCGGACCCTGCTTGTAGTAGGTGCCGTAGCCGTGACGGACAAGGGCCTGGCCGAGCCTCGTCACGTACGAGTTCACCGCACCGGCGTGGAAGTACCGGTCCCCCGGCCACGCGGTCGGTGCCGAAGCCGGCTTCGACGGTGCAGCAGCCGGGATGTCCCGGCCCTGGTCGGTGACGAGGAACGCCCAGGTGGTCGGCCCCGGGATGCCGTCCGCGTCCGCCCCGCTCCAGCCCTGAGCAGCCTGGAAGGCGGCGACGGCCTGACGGTCGGCGTCGCTCCAGCGTGGGCCAGCGCCAACGGAGTAGAAGCGTCCGCCACCCCGCTTGATCAGCATCTCGCCGAGCCGGGTGACGAAGGAGTTGTCGGCGCCCGGGCCGAACTCGTCAGTGCCGGGGAAGGACGACGCCGGAGCGGGAGTCGATGGCTGCGGTGCCGGGACCGGCGTCGGTGCTGGCGTCGGCGCCGTCGGGGAGGTTGGTACCTGCCCGGGAACGGCCGGCACGGTGACGACGTCGCCGGGCTGAATCACATCGGGGTGGCTCGCGAGAGGTGGATTCAGACTCAGGATCACCGACAGCGCGACGCCGGCAGCAGCAGCGATACCTGCGAGGGTCTGCCCGGCCCTGACAGTAACGCTCTTCGTCGCAGGAGCGGGTGCCTGCGTGCCGTCGAGCACCCACCGCGCCTCCACCGCCCGGCGCGGGCCCTGCGCGAAGTCGGGGTGGCCGTAGCCGTAGACGTAGGCATCCCGGCGACGGCGAACCTTGCGGTAGACGCCATCGCCCTCCGCGCTGCCGTTGTCGTTGGTGTTGCCTTCGATGGTGGTGATGGTGTTCTCGTCGTAGTCCACGACGAGACCAGTGTGCGACCCACCGCCAGAGCCAAAGAACACCTGCGCGCCAACACTCGGGTACTCGCTGAACCGGTCTCTCGTGCGGAACCATGCGACCCCGATCGAGCAGGAAGCCGTGCGCGGGTAGACATCGGCATTCCCCGACTTCAGCGCCAGCCAGGACACGAAGACGGCACACCACGGCTCACCGTCGTCGGACACCCATGCCTGACCTGGAACCTCGGCCGCGTACTTTTCACGATTGTTCCAGCTACCGTTGGCGTTTCGGCCCTCGTGGTACCCGACTTCGGGCACCGCCACCGCGATGATTGCTGCGGGGGACGTCGACATACTGGCCCTCCTCAGGGCATAGAAAAAGCCCCTGCGCCGGATGGCGGGGGCTGCAAGAGCAGGCGGTGCAGGGGTCAGGAGACGGCGTCGTACTCCATCTGGACACGGAGCGAACCACCGGGCGCCCACGCGAGCGAGCCGCTTCCGCCCTGGCCGGTGCCAGACGTGCCGGGGTAGACCCAGCCCATGTCCCACATGCGGTAGGTGAAGATGCTGGCTGTCAGGCCACCGGAGTCGATGACGGGGATCAGCGTGTGCCAGGCCGAACCGGTACCGTCGACATGTCGACCGGAGCCCTGCCGGTTCTTCGCCAGATCCAGGGAGTCAGCGGCCGGTGTCGGCAGCGCCAGCAGCACCGCACCGGTACCGAGCGTAGAGCCGGCACCACAGGCCAGCTTGGCCTCCAACTCGACTCGGATTCCCGTTCGGCGGTATCGGCCGGTGGAGAGGCTGGCACCCAGGTTCTCCATGGTCCAGACCGGCGTCCACGTCACCCAGTCGCCCTGTGCGACGAAGCGCGTCCATGCGGCACCGTCGTAGATCTCCTTACGCTTCTCCGAAACGAGCCAAACCTCCATCCCTGCAACGGGGTTCGTGATTGCAGCGTTGCGAGCGGCGGCATTGGCGAATCGCATGTTGATCTTCGGAGCGGCGGCTTCGACAAGTGCGCTGCCAGCCGCCTCCGCGTTCGGTGCGTCGCTCAGCTTCGGGTACGGCAGCCCCTGCTGAAGGGAGTCGGTACCGGGCATTCATCCTCCTTCAGAGGTCAGACGAGTGCGCCGACGACGAGCCACGTCCCGGCCGCGTTGCGGGTGGCCATGACGGTGTCACCGACGGTCGGGCTGTAGCTGGCGAGCCGGCGGACGTTGGCCACGGATCCAGTTGCGGTGCTGATCGTGACGACGCCGGTTCCGACGGCCGTCACCGTGGCGAGCATCCACGCGGCTGCCTGGTCTTGGACTGTGCGGTCCACGGTCCGCTGGATGGCTGTAGCGAGATCGGTCATGCGGGCTCTGCCTTACTGCCGCGGAGGGTCAGAGAGAAGTCGCCTTCGACGTCCAATGGGACGCTGAAGCTCTGCGCGAGCACTCTCTCCTGTCGCCCGCCGACATATGTCAGTCGAAGGCAGTCGCCCGCCTCCAGCGCGGGATTCGGGAGGCTGCTGATGGACGTCTCGACGTTCGGTGCGATGGCGTCGCGCAGCATGGAGGCCGCCACTGCGCTGCACTGCGCGGAGGACGTCAGCAGTCCGGAGCTGTAGAAGCGCGGGACTCGTCCGTACGGCCCTCCCCACCGTGTCGGGCTCGTGGGGTCGGTGTCCTGGACCATGGCGGATACGGGCGGGACCCCGGAGACGGCGCTCTCTCCGCTGGCTACAACGGCGTTGTAGACGCCGGCTCGGGCAAGCTTCCGGCTGGCAGCGATCAGGTTGCCCGTCGGCCCCTCCGCCACGTCCCACACCGGGGTGGCCGTGAAGAGGTCCGGGACATCAGCAATGACGAAGCGTCCCAGCACGTCTACGTAGCACTCGGCGTGCATGCTCGTGGCGAGTTGTCCGACCGCATCCCAACGGTCAGCCTGAGCGTCCCAGACCACCACGGCGCACGCCTGATCGCGGCTACCCGCAGTCAAGTTGACGACCACCGCGCCCGGCAGCGTCTCCTGAATCAGCGCGGTAATCGCTGCGACGGTCGAAGCGTAGCCAGCCGTCGACCGGGGCGCCGTGAATCGGTCGTCCTGGACGGCTGCCTCCAGGGTCTTGCCCGTCAGGGTGACCGGTCCCATGTCCACGTCGCCGCTCGGCTCGTCCAGGCGGAAAGTCCCCAGCGGGCAGAGCTCAACGGTCCCGTCGGGAAACTTGATTCCGCGGCTGACCACGAGTTGTTGTCCGTAGACGGCCAGCGGGTCTTCTGCGTCCCACGGCAGATACGCCGGGTCGGCGACGGTGAGGGAGAGCGTTCGGCGCACTTTGCTTCCCCGGTCCACGGTTACGGACCCGCCCTCGATGGGCAGGTCCGTTACGGTGGGGACTCCGGCCAGGAAGCCGTCAACCCGGACTACCACCTGGTGTGGCGTCGACAGCGCTGCGAGGAGAGCCGCGCTCACGGGATACATCAACTACCTCCCACTCCGGTGAGGACGTCAAGCCAGGTGCGGGATCCGGCCAGGACTTCGGCCCACGTGGCCCGGCTGTCCTTGACGGTCTGCCAGGTTCGGCCTGCGGAGCCGACAAGGCCGCCGATCGGACGATCCACTTCCGTCAGCGCGAGCGTCCACTCCCGGTCGGGCTGGAGGGAGTAGTCACTGGGACGGCCCTCGTCCAGGTCCCCGACCTGGAGGTAGACGTCCGCCTCACCCCATCCCGGCGGCCACTGCGCAAGCAGCGTGTGCCCGGACTCCAGCAGCCAGACGAGCGCCTGGCGCTCCGTATCGGTCGCAGTGCTCAGGACAACGGAGCCGGTACGGGACGAGCGGACGTCGGTCAGGATCACCGGTCGCGCCCGGCCGCGGATGCTGTGTGCGCCTTGCCGTGCCGCGCGCTTCCACGTCGGCATGGTGGTGACCACGGCCCGCAGATTCCGAGCAGGGAGCGCCGGATCCTTCAGCACCACACACAGCGGGTCGGGGTGTTGCAGAGTGAGCCAATCGACGGTGTACGCCGTCCAGTCCGTACCAGCTGGGGCCGTCCACGCCTTCAGGTAGTACGCCACAGGCACACCTAGCGGCGCCTCGTAGTCCTCCACGATCGTGGCGTCACCCGTCGTCGTCTCCGACACCAGGTCACCGGAGTAGCCGCGAACCGGAGTCTGCATACCGTCCGGCGTCGTCCGCCACAGCCCCCAGCGGTTCCGACCGTCCGTGGTGAGCCCCTGGACGTGGATCACCGCGCCGTAGCCCGCAGTCGTCGGCTCGGCCCACGCAGCAAGCCCGCCGGCTGCCAGGAACGCCTTGTCGACATACCAGACTTCCCCGGGGCTGGCCCCGCTTCGCACGATCGACGGCCGGACGGAGACCGCTCCGGTCGGGGCCAGGTCGGATGTGTAGCTGTACGTCCAGGTAGACGACGACCCTGCGGTGATCCCGGAGGACGTCTGCCGGATCGTCTGCCCGCCCGCGTTCACCCAGTCCAGGCGCACCGTGTACGTCAGCCCGTCAACCGGCGGCCGCACCGACGGACGGAACCGGTACGCCTGGCCCGCCGTCACCGGGATCGGTGCAAGCGACACCACGGCGTCCGCGGTGCCCGTGCACGTAAGAGCGAGGGACGTCGAGCCCTCCGCGGCCTGAGCCGTGCTGGCAGCGATGGACCCGCCACCGGAGGCCGTCCAGCCTCCAACCCCGCCCTCCATGGAATACGGACCGTAGCCGATCAAGTTCCCGGGCTCGTTCGTCACCTGGACGGCTGCCGCCTGATCAATCAGCCACGTCTGCCCGACGGCAGAACTGGCTGCCCGGATGACGAGCTGTGCCTTCGTTGCCCCCGTCGGGGCACTGCCGGCCACGCCCACGCGCGTCCAGTTACCCGACGGCAGCGAAGGCCAGCTCCCGACTGCAGCCGTGCCGACAGGGCTCGATGAGGCGTCCTGCCAGCGCAGCTCCGCACTGACCGTGCCTGTCTGCCCGGGGTGCACCCACGCGTACGCCAGGTACTCCGTGCCGGCCGTCACCGGAACGGCCGTGGTGCCGACGTCGGCGGTGCCGCTGGAGGCGGTCGACGTCGCCAGCAGGCTCCACCAGCCCTCCAGTGCTGCCGTCGAACTGCGGGTCACGGTGGCACCCGCCAAGGCGGTCCAGGCCGATCCGTCCTGTTCCACACTCTGTGCGGCGTAGGTCATCAGGTTGCCGGAGATCAGGGCCGGCAGGCCGAGCGCGACGGCGTCGAACAGTGCCGCCTGTCCGGCCGTCAGTCCCATGACGTTGATGCCCACCACGGCGTACGTTGCACCGGCCGGTGCCGTCGCGATCAGGATCGGGGGTGGCGTCTGGAACGCCGTGCTGTTCGCCAGGCTGCTGCTTGGCGACGTGGAGTAGGAGAGCGGGGATCCGCCCGACGGCGCGTTGTACCAGGCGATGAACACGTTCACGCTTCGGCCGGTGGCAGCGGTCTCCAGCGCGGCGTAGCCGTACGCGGTGTAGACCTGGCCGGCCGTCACCGCCACGCGCGTGACCGTCGTGGCGGAGACGGTGTTGGTGGCCGTTGCCGTGAGCTTCAGGGACGCGGAGCCGGTGTAGCCCCGCGTCCCCAGCGCCAGCGTGGTGTTCGTGCCCGCAGACCACCCGGTCGTGGTGGTCTCGACGTCGGAGACGGAGGCCGAGAGGAGATTCGTACTGACACTCATCAGAGCCGCCTTCCGATCGTCAGGGCATTCGCTGTCGCAGTTTCCGCACGCGACACCTCCACGCGGACAATGTCCGTGATTTCGCGATCACCGACGTACACGTGCGCCTCCAGAGAGATATCCCCGGAGCCGTGAAGCCCGCCATTTCGGATCGCGTCCCACTGACCGGACGTGAAAACAGGTTCCGGCCTGCCCGTGTGGTTGTAGACGAGACTCGTTCCCACCGGGAGATATCCGCCGCTGTCGTAGCCACCCGGCCGGTTGAGCGCACTCAGCGAGCCATACCGGTGGATCGCGTAGTTCAGGCCGGCGTAGACGTTCGCCAGGGGGTCGGTCGAGGTTCCGAAAGAGAACGGCCCCGTCCCTGCGAACGGACCGGCGTAGGCGCCGAAGGTGGGGCCGATTACCTGCATCAGGCCGACGGACGGTGTCCCGGCCGCCGCATTGGAGTCCCAGTTGTTGACGATCGTCGGATTACCGCCGGATTCCTGGTTCATCCGCCGCAGGACTGTGTCCAGCCACGAATCGGGCTCTCCCAGCATTGCGAGTGCCTGAAGAACTGTCGGCGCCCACTGCTGTACTCCGGATCCCCCGTTGCCAGCCGGCTGCTGCCCGGATCCGCCCCCGAGAAACCCGACGACCTTGTCCTTCAGGCTCGTAAGGATCCTCTCGGGAATCCCGGCAACCGTCTTCGCGATCGGCGAGTCACCGACTTTAGCGAAGAGGTCCCGAACCGGCTGTGTCAGCTTCTCCCAGAGCTTCCCCGGGTTGCGGAGGAAGTCAGCGCCATCCTTCGCCCAATCCCACGCGGTACCGGCCGCCCCCTTGATCCCACCCCAGATTGTGCCGAGGATTCCGCCGTCTTCCATGAGCTGGGAGCCGGCGGCAGCATGGAGCGCGATGGCCCGGCTGCGGTACTTGGGGTCCGTCGGGATGACGTACTCGGGGTAGTTCGGGTTTCCTTCGCCGACGATTGCAGTCGGACGGTTGGTGACCATCGGAACTGCGGGACCCCAGCCGTTTCCGACGGTGCCGCCAGCAGCGAGCAGTTTGGGAGCGTCTGGCAGCTTGGGGAGGTGAACGAAATCGGCAACCTTGTCCCAAACGGCCTTGATGCCGTCGGTGTAGACGCTCTGAATCACGAAGTTGACGGGCTTCTTCGTGATGTCGATCAGCTTGCCCCAGGCCTCGCCGATCAGGTCCTTCGCCTTGCCGAAGGCGTCGCTGACCGGGGTGAGCGCCGACTTGATAGCCTCGAACGCCGGCTTCAAGGCATTTTCCCAGAGCCAGCCAGCGGCCGTTGCGATCCCGTCGAAAGCGGGCTTGATCGCGTTCTTCCACAGCCACGTGGCTGCCGTTCCGATTCCTTCGAATGCGGGCTGCAGCACATTCCGCCAAAGCCAAAGGCCAAGGTCGCCGAGAGCCTTGAAGACGGCTATCCACGCGTCAATGTACGGCGATATGACCCATTTCCAAAGCCACGTCGCCAGCGTCGCAATAGCCTCAAAGGTGGGCTTGAAGGCGTCCCGCCAGAGCCACATCACGACGGCACTCAGAATGTTGAACGCGATCACGAGCGGACCGATTACGACCGTCACGAGGATTGCGAAAAGCACTTGCGCAGCTTCCCAGATGAACCGGAAGGCCGGGCCGAGCGCATTCTCCCAGAGCCACATTGCCGTGGTTCCGACGGCCTGGAGCGCTATCCAGATTCCATCGAACGCCGGCTTCAGGGCGTAGTTCCAGACGAATAGGGCGGCGACCTTGATCGCGTCCCAAGTCGCCAGAACGGCCGTCCGGAACCATCCCCAGTGGTTGTACGCGTAAATGACTCCTGCGACTAGGGCAGCAATCGCAAGCACGATCAACTCGATAAGCGGAACGATACCCGTCAGCTGCATCGCAGTCGCCAGTGCGCCCGTTTCCGTTGTCGCAACGGCCGTGACGACGTTGTATGCCGCCATTCCGGCTGCCGCACCAAAGGCAACGAGCCGAGCGATTTTGAACGCCGCGATTCCAATCCAAAGCGCCTGAACAAGAATCGGGAAGTCCGTCGCCAGATTCGACACCGCCTCTGCCAGCCATCGGACGCCGTCAAGCACGGGGCCGGACAGTGGCGACAGCGCTTCGGAGATCGAGAGCACGGCAGATGCAATGGCGCGTAGCGCTGGTCCAAGTTTGGGAGCAGTGGAGTCCACGTACGCCAGGAATCGCTCGAATTCCGGGCTGCCCTTCAGGCCGGCCCCCCAGTTCGCGAAGCGGCCCGTCATGGACTCCATTCGCGTGACGATGCCGTCCATGTGCGGCAGGAAGGCGTCTACGATGCCCGCCATTCCCTTGAGGACGTTTCCGAACGCAACGCCGAGACCGACGATTGCCGGCTCGGCCGTCTCGCGGATGTCCGCCTTGAAATCTACCCAGAACGGCGACTTGAGCTGTGCGGAGGCTTTGTCCATCAGCGTGCCGATGGCCCGGGCGGCGCTCTCGGCGAGCGGGGTCAGGCCGGGGAGCGTCCCCTTCGCCGCCTCCACCCCGCGAACGAAGATCGGAAGGACATCGGGTGCCGCACTGTCGGCCCACTGTCTGAAGGCCTGGCTCAGGCCACGCGGACCGGCGATGGCGTCGAAGAGCGCCCGCGCCTGCGGGGAGAGCTTTCGGAGCGCTTCGTCATACCGGTCGGCGGCCGACACGGCGCTGCCCATGCTCTTCTCCGTCGACAGCATTGCCTGCTGCACGCCGCGCTGCGCGGCAGCCACAGAGTCCGCGGCCGTCTGTGCGGCGGTTGCGGCAGCACGCTGCGCCTGAGCGACGCGGTCCTGTGCGTCCGCTACGGCACGGGCGGACGAGGATGCGGTCTTCGCGGCAGCAGCCTGTGCGTCCGCAACAGCGCGAGCCTGATCGGCGGTCGTCCGCTGCGCCTTCGTCAGACGGTCCTGCGCCGCTACAACGACCTGCGCACCGTCAACGCCGGCGTCGGCAGCCGCCTGCGCCTCCGATTGCAGTCGCGCGTAGTCAGCCCGTTGGTCATTAGCGTTCTGCACTGCACGGTCGTAGGAGAGCTGCGCCTCGTCGCGCTGAAGCTGCGTTGCCTGCGCGCCAGCTGCCTGGACGGCTTGCAGCTCTTGATGCGCCTTCGTGACTCGGAGAGTCGCCTCCCGCTCGTCCAGGGCACCGTTTGCAAGGCGGGTCTGGTAGTCCGCAAGCTGCTGCGCAGCGGTCTTTCGCGCTGCCGTCAGCTCCTCTTGCGCCTGCTGTTCCGTCCTTTGCGCGTCTGCGAGAGAGCGCTCAGCGTCCTGGACACGACGGGCCGACGCCGCTTGCTCGTCTGCCGTCCGTGCAACTGCGTCCGCGAGAGACTGCTCTGCCTGCGCAATCTGCTGGGCCGCGCTCTCCGTCTGCTGTGCGGCGGACCGTCGCGCCGACGCGAGCGACTGCTGTGCACCGGCCAGCGAGAGAGCGCGCTGCTGCGCTGTGACGTCTGCATTGACGCCGGCAACCGTCGCAGAAGTCGCCTGCTCTTGCGCCGCCTTTCGCGCCTGGAGGGCGGTTGCCACTCCCTTGATCGCAGGAACCGCAGCAAGTCCAAACGCGCCAGCCCCGGCACCGGCTGCCGTGAACGCCGCTGCCAACCCACCGATGCCGGCAGTCAGGATGGGAACGGCCGGGATAGCGGCGAGCGCAGCAATCTGGATGCTGAGCACGAAGACCGCGGACGTCGCAGCCGACGTGTCGACTCTGATCGTGGCCCGCTGTGTGTCCAGGGCCGCGACGGTGGCGGAGACTGCTGCCAGTTCCGCCTCCGCCCGGGCCGCGTCCGCCCGGACGTCGATGCGGACGCCGGCCGTGTTCAGCTCCGCAAGCCGTGCCCGGAGACGCGTCAGAGCTGCCAGTGCCTCCGCATCCGAGAAGTGGGCGTCGGTCGTCAGGCGCTCCGGGATCGTGGCCAGCTCTGCGCGCAGGGTCGCGAGCCGAGCCTCCGCCTCATCGGTGGACACACCTACGTCGACCGCCGGCAGGGCAGCCGTGGCCGCCCGCACCTGAGCTATCAGCCGCTCGCGGAACGCTCCCGCCGGGCGTAGTTCCACGTCGTGCGGCGCGGCCGTGATCGCGGCGATCTCAGCCTTGACCTCCGCCAAAGCCGCGCGGGCCGTGGCGGTGTCGATCCTGACAACCGGGCTGGGGTGTCGGCTGCCTAGCTGACGAAGCTCCGCGTCAAGATCCGCGACACGGGCGGATGCCGTCGCAGCGTCGATGTCGATACCGATCCGCCTGCCGGACAGCTCCCGCAGCCGCTCCCGCACACGGGCGAGATCGGCGTCCACCTGCGACGTGTTGGCGTCCACGTCGAGCTTTGGCATCGACCGGTAGGCAGCCTGGAGCTTGGCCTTCAGGGACCGGGCGAACGCGCCGCCGACCCGGTCACCGTCGCGAACCGCGGGGGCTTCGGCGCGGCGGCCGCCTTCCCGAATCGCGTCCGGCAGCGCCTCCGCGATCCTGCGCTGCATCCCGGAAGCGATCTCCTGCCCCAGCGTCCGGCCGACGCCTTCACCGGCACCCGCCAAGCCGGCGCGCAAGGTCTCCCCCATGCGCTCGCCGAGTACGCGTCCGGCCTGGAGGCCGACACGGTCAGCGATCGGGAGAATCGCCGCCTTCAGCTTCTCGTGGAAGGTCGGCAGGACGGGGATGACGTCCACACCTGCCTGGCCGACGATGTCCAGCGCCACTACGCCTCCCGGGGCTGCTCGTTCCTGAGCCGCGGATCAAGGGCGCGGCGCTGCTCATCCGTCAGACGACGGCGCGTGGTGTTCTTCGGAGGGATCCCGGGACGCGGGGTCGGATCGGGCATCTTCGGCTTCCCGCCAGCGGCCGCCACTGCGACGGCTGTCTGCACCCGGACTGCGTCCAGCAGAGACGCGAGCAGCAACTCCGTCCCCGTCCACGGGGCCAGGTCCGGACGGGCACCCTGAGCTGCCTGCTCGCGCTGCTCGGGCGTCAGCGCATTGCGCATCGCCGTCTTCGTCGCACTATCCGGCGGAAGGTGTTCGATCAGGATTCGGAGCCGGCGCATCGACAGCCGTCCCCGGTAGACGTCGAGGAGATCAATCCCACGAAACGCGAGATCCGCCTCTAGCGCTTCCGCGTGGTCCTGGAGGACGCGGAACGTGCCCCAGACTTTCCCGGAGCCTCCCCCGCCGCCGACATGGCGCGGGCGGTGAAGTCGCCGATCTCGTCCATGGTGGAGTCCAGCTCCACGAAGGTTGCGACGTCGTCTGGGTGCAGCGCAAGCGCCGCCCAGCCGTCGAAGTCGGCTGTCCGCAGAGCGCGGAGGAACGACGGCCGCCACTGGCCGACGGGCAGGACTCGCAGAGGCACACCGTCCAGGTTGATGGCGACGTAATCGCCCGTCGCCTCGATTTCCTGAGCGTCGACAGGGGTCAGAGTAGTGTCAGTCATGCGCGCGGGTCTCCTAAGTCAGATGCGATGCGCGGGTCTTGAAGTGAAGCGGGGCCCGGACCCGCGCAGATACGGGCCCCGCTGGTCATCAGGAGAAGAAGCCCGAGACGTCCACGCCGCCGTAGTCGATCGTTCGGCGGACGGCCGGCGCGTTCGCAGCGCCCTTGTAGAACGTGGCAGTCATCTCGACCGCCCACACGTCCTCCGTCTGTGGCTGCTCGTCGCCCCGCTCGGTCACCTGACCGTTGGGCATGTAGAGCCTCACGCGCTTGGCACCGTCGATGGTGTCGAACAGCCACGCGTACTTCAGGTCGTTGGGCTTGTCCGGAAGGTCGTACGCAGCGATACCGGCCGTTGGCTCCAGAGTCGAGATCGGGACGTCGTCGTAGAGCGCCCTGATCAGGGGATTGATCGCCTCCTGATAGGTCAGCTTCACCGTCTTTGTGCTGCGAGTCATCAGCGTACGGATGGGCTCCAGCGACCCTGCGGCCTGAATGTCCTTCTTCTCATCGCTGATCTGGAAGGTACCGCCGCTGGTCGTCACCCACCCGAGGCACTTCCAGGCCGCGGACGGTGCGGCAAATCCCGTTGGCGACGCGGTGTCGCGGGGCGCCAGGTACGCCAGGTAGTCGGTTGCGCCGAACGTGAGATCGGCATTGCGGGTGTCGGTCACGCGCCCTCCCCGGGCATGCGAAAGCCGTGCTAGTCGACTAGCGCGGCAGTAATTCAGTTGGTCAGTAGGCAGCCGGGTGAAGCGCGATCGTGACTGTCAGGCCGATGCGACGAAGCGCCGGATTCTCATACGGCCGCCGCTTCGGCTCGGCGTCGATCGACGTCTCGGAGACCACGGCGCCAGGCTCGGCCGGTCCCCGCCAGGTGATCAGTGCGTCTCGGATTCGGAGGGCCAGGGTGCGAGCGGCCACGTAGTCGGCGGCGTACACGTCCACGTCGACACGGGGCCGGGCAGAGAAGCGAGCCGCCAGGCCACCGACGGTCGCCACCTGGACGACCGGGAGCACATCCTCCAGGTTGGCCGGCAGCTCAGTGCACGACCGGACGTCGAATCGGGCCCGGAGCCATCGTGTGAGCACAGCCTCCACGTCCACGGGGTCAGCCATCGATCACCCGCGCGGCGTCAAGGGCGGTTCGCAGGACGGCGTAGCGCTGCACCTTCCCGTTGCCGTACTCAACGTCCCGGGCGTAGCGGGCAGTGTTGATCAGCCGAGATCCGGCGCGTAGGCGCGGCTTCCCGCGGAACGGGACGTTCTTGGTCACCGGCACAACGGCGAATGAGTTCTGGTACTGCCCCGGGTGCGGGTCCGTCGCGGGGTCTCCCACAGGCGACAGGAACTCTGCGATCCGCTGCATTCGCTGCGCCGCCTGTGCGGTAGCGCGTTGCACCCCGGGGTTCTGAAGGAGTCGTCCGATGCCGTTGTAGCGGCCGGTGTAGGTGCTGCGGTGTCTCGCCATCAGCCGCTCACCGCCGTCAGGTTTGCTTCCACATGGGCTAGTTGGCCCGGGTACTCGGATGGCTTGCCGTGAACCTCGTACGTCGTCCCACGGTGCCGAATCTGATCGGCAGGCTGGAGGTCCGTTCCAGCCGGGGCGAAGAGGACACGGATGATGGCCACCTGGTCGCGCGCCTCCACTACCTCAACCGTCGCAGCCGTCTGACCGGAGGGCGGCAGAACACTGCAATCCGCTAGCTCCGTCTCCACGGCGACGCCTCGAACGTCGTTACCGTAGGCATCCTGGGACACGCTCCGGCGAATACGGACCACGGATTCCTGCACGTCAGGGCCTACCACGCAGTGCTCCGTATCCCGGCGCTTGGTTCGGCGTCGCACGGGCCGATGTTCAGCATCCCGGCGCCGCCGGACCGGCCCACCGCTCGCCGGATCCGACGGAGTTCCTGCTCGGTCAGCACGATGCCAGTCAGAGCATCCGTGTAGCTCTCGCTCACAGCGCCAGCAGTTGCCGAGCGGAGACCGCCCGGGTTCGTCAGCCCGCGAGCCGCGACGGCCAGAGCGACGGACTTGATCCCTGGCTGCGGAGGCTCGGTGAGCCGAGCGCCAACCTCTCCGCGGATCGCATCGTCCGTCATCTCGTGGATGAGCGCGTACTCGGCGTCAGTAACGGCCCGGCGGGTGTAGGTCCGAAGGTCAGTCGCGCTGAACAGCATCGGCGGCCTTCCGTCGGGCCGAAGCCCGCTTCGTGGCGGCCGGCGGCTTCACAGGATCGGGGGTCGACTCCGGCGCCCTGTCCGGCGGCTCCGCCCACGCCTTCGGGTTGGTGATCAGTGGGAACACCCACGCAGGGACTTCGTCGTCAGGGCCGAGCATCACGGCCCGGCCGGTGTCATCCTGGACGTGGACGTAGGTGCTCAGCCGAGCCATCAGAGAACGTCCGCGACGAAGGTCCGGTCCGGGTCGACCGCCACCGGCAGGACGATCGCGGTAGCGCGGGTCCAGACGGTCTGCGGGTCCTCCGTCTTGTAGCCGCCCACGGCGATGCCGGCCGCGTCACCCGCCAGGCCATACCGGGGGTCGTCCCCCTCCACGGGGACACCCCACAGGGTCTTGCCGATGGTGTCACCCGGAGCAGGGACGAACGCGATCTTGTCCTCCGGAGTCACACGAGTGGAGACGCCGGCCACGCTCACCCGAGCGTCGTAGATGACGGGGGCCGGGAAGCCATAGTCCTGGAGGACGGCGTCCAGCATGCTGGAGGTCAGCACAGACGGCGCCGTCGCACCGGTCGTGGACAGTCCGCGGAGCTGGGCGTTCCGTCGCAGCCAGTTGTAGATCTTGAGCGACATGATGGTGTTCGCCGGTCGCTCGCCGTTGGTATCTACGTACACCTCCAGCCAGGCCGACAGGTCGGCGATGATGTCCGCCGTCGGGTCGCTCCAGACCTTCACGGCCGTGACGCTGTGCGCGGCGTTGCGGCCGAAGTCGGCGGTGAGACCCACGAGGCCGTTCTCTGCCAGGGTCACGCTGCCGTTGAACAGCGCCGAGCCACGCGCAAGCTCTACACGCGCCTCGATCTGGCGGGCCAGCCGGACACCGTCGTCCATCATCGCGTCCCGGATCTCCGCCCGCTGGCCGTCAAGGCCGCGCCGACGGATCCGCTCATACTCCCCCACCGGGATCTTGCGGGAGATCGGAGGCAGCTCACCGGTGATCCGGCTGGAGCCCGGCCGGGTGGCGATGTCCGACTCCGCGTCCCACGAGCGGTACCCTGCCGCCTCCGTCAGCCCGCCGCCCCCGCGGGACAGTCGGTAGGTCAGATCGTTGATCGTCGCATTCGGGAGCCAGCGCTCCAGGGTGAGCTGATTCTCTGGCCGGTCAGCCAGGGCAGCACGCACATAGCCGGTCAGCTCTGCCGGCGTGGCGTACTCGGTAATGAGCTGCATGCTCTACCTCTCAGACGAAGATGATGCGGCCGGCCACGTCCGCCTTACCGGCGCTGTCCACGGCAACGGGAAGGCGCGACTCCGCAATGAAGCAGTGGAGGAGAATGTTCGCGGCGGGACTCGTGGAACCGCCCGTCCGAACGTCGACCGGGGTGAAAAGGAAGCCCACGAGAACTTCGCGGCCGTCCGTCGCGGCGTTGTCGTACAGTCCGTACTTCCCGCTTGCGGAGACCTTGCCCAGTGGAAGGCCGGACTTCAGGAACCCCTTCGGGTAGTGAGTGCCGCTGACGAATCCCTTCGTCAGGTCGAGCTGAATGGAGCGCGGCGCGTCGGTGCCGTGGGCACTGCCCAGCCAGTCCCGCCGATCCTGCGTGTAGCTGTCGTTAGTGATGCTGATGTCCACGTGTCCTCCGTGGTCAGGTCGTCAGGAGCGCTGATTGCGCTGCCGATAGAGGTCCGCGCCGGCCTGGAGAGTCCCGGCACCGCCGACGTCGCCGCCCCGGTTACCGCCACTTGGCGGAGGCGTGGTTCCGCCAGCACCGGAGCCACCACCGAAGGCAGCCCGCAGTGCGTCCGCGTCGGCCTCCAGCTCCTCACGCGTGCCACCCTGGAGCCGCCCCGCCTGCTCCGAGGTCAGTCCCTTCGCGCTGGCCACCTCCAGCAGCAGCACGCGGCGGGTCGCGGCCTCCGCGTCAGCGCGGGCCCGAGTCGCAGCTGCCTCCGCGTCGTCCTTCTCCTTCTGGAGTCGCTGCGTCTCGCTCAGCTCCGCGGTCTTGCGGGTGGCCAGCTCGGCGGAGTCAGCCCGGAGCTGCGTCACCTCCTCCGGAGTCGGAGCAGCCTTCGCGACCGTCTCCCAACGGCGGGAGTGGTGGCGCCAGTACGCCGCCTGGTGCTCGTGGCTCATCTCGGCTACGGGCGTGTTCTCCGGGAAGCCGTTCGGGCCGACGGGGTTACCGCCGCCTCCGCCGTTGCCCGCGCCGGGGTCGTTGTCGTAGAGAGTCCAGGGCTGCGAGTCGAGCAGCGAGTGAACTGCGGAGCGGGCCAGAGTGCGTCGGCGCATGCCAGTAACTCCCCTGTCGGGATAGATGGTTGATGTGTCCATGTCGGGCTATGTCGGAAGGCGGATGTCCTCCGGCCCGGTGAATCGCTGGCCGCGGAATCCGAGCACTGGGCCGATCTCGCCGTGGTTGTTCGCAATAATGATCTTGCGGTAGTCGACCGCGCGGCCGCCCCGGTCGGACTTGCCGAGAGCGGCCTCCACCGCGTCGTGGATCGCTTCCAGGCGCTCTGCGTCGACCACCTGGCCCGGGTCGTAGTCGGCCCGGACGGTCCGCACCCCGCAGTCGCAACCGGGGTGAATCGGCAGCAACTCGGCTTTGCGGTAGCGCTGCGTGGACGCGATCATGCAGAGTGCGCAGTCGTGCTCTCCGCGCAGCTCACGAACGTAGTACGTCACGGCTGGCTGCTGCTCCAGAACGGCACGGGTTGCATGCGTCCGTGCAAGCTGAAGATCGGTCTTCGCCAGGGTCTCCAGCCGATCGGCCCCGCGCTGCTGGGCAACGTCGAACGGCTCCCCGTCGGCCAGTGCCTTCCACGTGACCTTGAACGGCCGACGGTAGACGTCTGCCGGCTCAGTGCCATTGCGGGAAGCCGCTCCGGTGACCTTGTCCAGATCCAGCGTGACCCGTGGCGACGTCATCCCCAGTACTTCCTTGTGCATCTGCTCCAGGTAGCTGGCCGTCAGGGTCGCGATATTCCGCTGACCAGCCTGGATGACGGGCAGGGCCCGTTTCTGGAAGCGGGACACGTCGCCCTCGCGCCAGGACCCGAGCCCCCGCCACTGGCTTGAGAGGTGCCGCAGCACGCTCGCCCACGTCGCCGAAACTGCGGTGTTGTAGCGGAGGCCCGGGTCAGGCTGCCTGCGCGACGTCGCCACGACCGATCACCGCCCGAGAGTCCTGTGGCGGCTGGCCCGTCGGGAGCGGAGTCGGCTCCGCGGCCGGAGCGAGCATCGCATCGTGCGCGCGGTCGATCTCCATGCGGCCTATCTCCTGCGGCGTGTAGCCCATGCCCTCCATGCGCTGCCTCCACGGAACACCAGCCGCACCGTGCTTCACGGCTGCGTCGGCCAGCTCCGCCAGGGTGCGGGACTCCGGGTCGCGCCAGATCGTCTCGGCGTCGTAGGCCACAGCACGTTGCTCGTCGCCAAGCACGCGGAAGGCCAGGCGCATGACCTGTTCCCAGCTTTCGCCGAAATTTCGCTGCCTATCCCTGACCTTCGAAACGAGGCCGGTCTCCGCAGCCTTCAACGCGTCGCCACTGACATTCACTACCTGACCGAGTAGATAATGCGGCGGCGTGCGGGAAATTGCGGCGAGATCCTGCGTCGCTGATTCCACAGCCTTGACGTACGGGACCAAGTCAGTTGAGGCGAATTCTCCGAAGCGAACTTCGTGATCGTCGGTTGTCCACAACGACTTGATATCCAATTGGAAGGGCTGGATCTTCTGTCCCGTGACCGGATCCTCGTCCACCTCCAGACCGGCGGCCCACCTCTGCCGGAACGCCCCGTAGCGCATTGCAGCGATCAGGTTGATCAGCGAGAGGTTGATCCGGTCCTGAATCGGCAGGATGTCCTCATGCTCCGCGAAGCCTGTGATCCGCCGGTTCCGACGGTTCACGAAGTCCACGGCCGGCACTCGCCCGAGGGGGTTCGTCGCTGTGCCGTCCGTAGTTCCGGGAAGCATCAGCGGATCCCATGTGCGCAGTTCACTCCGCAGCACGGCGAAGCCTGCCGCCTCCCGGCGGGTGGCGAAGTAGTGGATGCTGCCAGGCAGCCAGAGCGTCGCCCGGGTCATGTTCGTCCAGTCGTCGCGCCAGAGTTTCAGTGCTGCCGCGATCCGGCGCCGACTTCCCTGTTCGTACTCCACGGCGAACTGCCGTGGAGTCTCGTGCGTGATGACCGGTCGACCGTCGGTTCCTCGCTCCACGAGGGCGTAGGCCCGTCGCTGCACGAGAGCACCGTAGTGGATCAGGTCCGAATCGGCGTCCAGGTGGTTTTCCTGCCAGATCCTGTTAGCGTCCTGATCGGCGGTCTTCCCGCCGTCAACGCCGAACCGAAAACCGTCGACACCAAGACGTTCAGCCGGCGCGTCAATGACGAGTCCGGCCCAGTTCGCACGGGCCAGCTTCATCCACTGTTTCGTGTCTCCGGGAGCGATCCCAGGGACTTCCGGAATGGGCGGGTCGCCTGTGGCATAGTCCCACAGGGTCTTTAGCTCGTCAGCCTCGGATATGATCCGATTCCCGAGCCGAGCCAGCCACCATCCAGGGGACTGCGGCACGCTAGCGTCTACGGCCATGCGGCCCCCTTTCTAGAACGCGACGAGCCGACCAGACTTCTTCTTCCGCTTCGTAATGCCGAGCGCGACGGCGTCAGCGCGGCATTCGTAGGCCAAACACGCGGCCATCGCCGCATCGATCTTCTTCGGGCTCTTCGCGTGTTCCTTGCCTATGCCCAGCGCATTTCGGCCCATGAGCCGGCGCCTGGCATTCAGCACATGGCGGGTCAGGGTGCCACCGAGACGGAAGGCGGAATTCGTCTCAGTCTCGTCAGTGTTCAGCGCGCCTGCATACGAGAGCCCACGGTCTTCCACGGCCTCCCGGAAGCGATTGAGCGCCTGCTCCATCGCCGTCGGCCGGTTCGTCCACCACTCCATCGGGCGGGCCTGCGTGGCACGAACGCGGAGGCCGTCGCCGTGATCCCGCGTCCAGGCGTCCACGTAGTCCTGCCAGTGCGGCGGGTCCGCGTAGAGGCCGGCTACCTCGTACCGGTCGAAGGCCTTCAAGACCGCAGCGTCGACTTCGTCGCGCGGCACCTGCCAGCCTTCACCCTCGGGCCCTTCGGGCCGCTCCCAGACGCCGAGAACCTGGAGGTGCCCGTCCCAGACACGGCAGGCGCAGAGCGCAGTCGCGTCGTCTCGGATAGACCCGTCGAATCCCAACGTGACGAGGTCCCCCGGAGCCAATTCCTCCGCCCGCCGACAGGCTCCCCATGCATCGGGGTCCATCCACGCGTCCGAGGCAACGGTGCGGCTGTTGAGGAAGTACCTTCTACCGTCCGCACTGTCATTTCGAGTGTCGTAGAAGTCATCTACAAGCGAATCCAGGTCGATCCACTCCATTGCGTCGCCATAGGCGTCAATGAGAGCGGCCCGGAGGGCATCCTCGTTCTTCAGATCCTTGCACTCGCCGTACCGGTGGTCGTAAAGCAGCCGACTCCGGCCGCGCTTCTTACGACCTTCGCGGATTGCCTCCGCTTCCTCGTATGTGCGCTCAGCTACGGAATCTTGGCCGGGCGCGAACATGGTCGTGGTTTCGAGATACCACGTCTGCGCGCCCTTCTTGCGCTTGCGTAGGTTACGCGTAACCGTCGCGTACATCCGACGAAGTTCCGGCGTGTTATAGAGGTGGGTCTCGTCAAAACAGACCCACGTCTCCTTACCGCCATCCTTTGAGCTGGAGGACGCGGTGGATGGCATGATCTCCCCACCGTCAGGCAGGTTGATCCGGGTAATCCCGACGTCCACGCCGGGAATCAGACTGAGGGGCGACGCCTCATCGGTCAGATTGAAGTAGATCGTGTCAAAGACGTTGCCCGTCTGCCCTTCCTCCGTCGCCATAATGCGGAGGTACGGAACCTTGACGGGCTGGCCCATCGGCTCGCCAGCCTCGTAGACGTACGAGAAGCCGAGACCCCACGGGTCTTCGTAGACCTCACCGCCCTCCGCCCAATCCAGGAACCGGGCGGGGCCGAAGGCTTCGAAGAGACCGATGCGGGCGCCAAGACCCGACTTGTCGCAGCCCTTCGGGCGGCTGAAGAACGCGGAGTCGTAGAGCAGCCTGCCAGCGCCGTCAACGGCGTAGCAGTCGGCGACGAAGCCGCTGTACTCGTCGCCGTGACGAATGGGCTCACCCTGGACGTCGCCAGGGCCGTGACGAACGAAGAACTCCATCCACGCGAGCGCCATCCACCCGAGGGAGGCGCTGCGATCGTGACCGGGGGCGCGCACGACTGCGCGCGGCACGGTCCTCCTAAGCTGTCAGGCGGGATCGACGGGAGGCGATGTCGGTCACGCCGGCCGACGTCGGCGGGGCCGCTACTCGGGCCGAACCGGGCACCTCAACCTGGATCTTCAGTCGCATCCGGTCCTCCGGTGTTGCTCCGAACTTGGCGGCGCGCAGACGGACTTCAGAGGCGAACTCCCACCGGCCCTTCGCCCACATCGTGTGGTGCATCAGGGCCGTGTCGATCAAGAAGAGCCAGTCCGTCGCGGTGAAGGTCTGCGCCTGCGCCGACGTCCTCCAGGACTCCCACCACAGCTTCGTCATCGGGTGCCAGTCGACGGACTCCCCGTCGTCCTCACCGAGCACACCCTCCGGCAGCTCTGGGCCGCGCAGTTCGTCATCCGGTTCCAGGGTCACGAGCGGGGCAGGCTCTCCGTTCCGCCGGCGGCGCTTTGCCGGGTCCTTCGGGGCGGGTCCACGACCGGCCACTGGCACCTCCTTCCATGGGTGCGTGTTTGCGGACTGACTGTGAGTCACATAAGCTGCTGCCCATCGAAGTGCACACTCCGCAGTATTTGGGCCGGGTGTTAAACCCTGCCGTCAAACCCGATTGGGCGGCGAGGCAGCACGTCGCATGCTATATCTACCTTCGTACCTTCGTACCTTCGTACCGAGTCAGGGCTGATTCCCTGACTTGCCCTTCGCCTGAGAGACGCACCACCCCTGACTGCCCAGACTTGTGGGAACGGGGGCAATCGGGGGCACCTCTCGGTTTTGATCACTCACTGAGTGGTCAGGCCGAGCATGCCCCATCGCAGCCTGACCACCCCTGACGGGAAGTTGGAAGGCTGTTGGAAACCGTGGGCTGGGCTGCGACCATCGTCGGCTTCATCGGCGGGTGCGTTTGGGTCATCGGGCAAGCGCTCGACTCGATCCCCACGCTGGCTACGAAAGCGATCAAGGCCGTTCGTGCGCTCCGCCGCCTTCGGCGGGAGTTTGGCGACAGCTCCGACGCCGCGCTCAGCGAGATGGAATCGGGCGGAACCGGAGACCAGGTAAGCCACAAGACCGGACAGGTCTCCAAGCCTTGACGGGCAGTCGCCATGTCGGCGGCCCGTCACGGTGATGTAGCGGCCCGTGCCGTAGACCTCCACGGCTGTACCGTCAGGGCGCCGAATTCGGCGTCCCTGGCGGACGTCCGCGCGGCCCCAGATGTGCAGCCCGGTACCGGACGGGGACACCTCTACGTAGGTGGTGCCCGCGCCCGCCACGATGGGCACCGCCCACGACTCCAGCGAGCCGTCAGGGCGGATGCAGTGGTCCAAGTCAACGCACGCGATGTCGTCGGTGTCGCTCAGCACGAAGCCGAGCCCGACGCCAGCCGTTGAAGCGGCAGCCTCCGTGTATGGGCTCCACGTCCGCAGGTCAATGCTGCTGGCTGCCCTGCCGGCGGTCGTCAGCGGGACCTTCGCGGAGCTGTAGCGGACCCACCTGGCGCGGGTCGTCAGCTCGTCGGGGAGCGGGGCGACTTCAGCGGCACGAGCCTTCCGCGCACGGTAGGCCGCCTGCTTGCACGCCACGGAGCAGAATCGTGCATGCCGACGCGCCATCACCGGGAGCGGCTGCTCGCAGTGCTCGCAGGTCGGGGCGACGGCCGTCTTCACGGTGTCCATTCTAGGTGGCGCGCGTTACGCTTTCAAGGCTCTGACCTGCGAAAAAGTAGCTAGGCGCGCGTTACGTCGCACCATCAAAGCGCTGTGCACCCGTCTGTCGGTTAGGGGTCGCAGCCACCCCGGCGGGTCGGCGGTCGGCCATCCATGAGGCGGCTATACCCCCTCCCGCGCCACTTCCCCAGACCCGTACAGACAGCCAGGCCCAGCACTCTTACGATCCCCAGGGCCGGCCAGAGGGGGCCACCCCCTGGGTTAGGCCGACCTAACCTGAGGCGCTTTGAAGCCAAAGGGTTGACGCAGCGCCGGCGGCGTGCTAACGGATGGCTCGCCCCTGATCATCACCTGACGTGGCATGAGCACGAGCGTCACGGTCGTGGGTTCGTCGTCCCCGCCGGCGCGCACACGTGGTGCCTTCGCCAGGGTCCCAACGTCGACCCCGTTGACCCGCACCACGCTAGGCATCACGCCGTCGCCCTCGTGGTCAGGCTCCACGATCTCCACCCACGCACCCTTGCTCACGCCTGCCACCCCGGCGCTGGCCGCGCGGGCCAGGACTTCAGCGCCTTGGCCTCGTCGCTCCAGTAGAGCGGTACGCCTGCCCACGGATTGCCGGAGGCGAAGGTCTTGTCCGTGACGAAGACGTTGTGCACTCCGTGCCCACGGGCCAGGCCGATAGCCTCTCGCACCTCCGCCTGACTGGCCTCGTACACGAGGTGGGCCAGGCGCTCCGGCTCATGCTCCAGCACCCACGAGGGCACCGAGAGGTTGCGGTAGGTGGCCATGTCGCCTTCGTACACAACGGCAACGTCGGCAAGGTCGAGGTGTCCCGGGCTGGGCAACACGCCGTAGTTCAGGACGACGTACTTCATGCCCAGCTTCCGCAGCCCCAGGATGGTGACCGACGTCGGCTGCACGCTGGCACCGGAGCTGGGCACGCGGTCCAGGAAGACGCAGTCAATCCCGCGGCTGATCCACGTCGAAGCGTCCTGGTTGACGGTGAAGTCACCGCCGACGCGGTTGCCAAAGTTGTAGTCAACGTACCCGCAGACCTTCGTTGCGCCCTTGGCCCTGATCGCACGAGCGGCGTCGTAGAGGACGGTGTCTTCCGAAGCGCCCGGGCCGCTGTCCTGGTTCAGCACGACGTACCTAACGGGCTGATCCTCAGTGGCGAGAGCGGCCCAGGACCGGCCATCGATCCCGGGATGCACGTACATCGGGATGCCGGCCGCCATGGTGTCGATCGTCATCAGTCCTCCAGCGCGGGATGGAGCGCCGTCGGGCGCGTGGTCCGGACAGCTCGTTGGCCGGCTGCCGTGCCGCCCTCACTGGCGGACTTCTGCCGGTGGCACCACCCACACAGAGAGCGGAGATTGTCATCCGAGTGGTCGTCACCGGGGACGATATGGTCAACGTCGGTCGCACGGGCCGAGCACCTCCGGCCAGAGCTGAACACGCTCGTGCAGCGGTAGTCGTCCCGTCGAAGGATCCTTCGACGGATCCGGGCCCACTCCGCGGGCAGCCGCTCGCGCCGGTCACTCGTCGTCCAGGCCAAGGCTCTGCCCTCCGTCCAGGGTGTCGGGTACGCTCCCGCGCATGGGGATCTTCGGAAGGAAGCGAACGTCGTCGTCCGACGTCGACCAGCTAGCCGCGACAGCGTTCAAAGCGGGCCAGACGATCTACGTCCGGAAGATCCACCGCGTCCCCGGCGACGTGGACGGCCGACGACTGTCAGCCGCAATCCAGCGCATCGAAGCAGCCGGCTTCCGCATGGAGCATCAGCACCACGGGGGTCAAGGACTCCAGCAATGGGTGGAGATCACGTTCCGCGCAGTGGAGCTGAAGGTCTAGAACGCAAACAGCCCCGCTCCGGATCACCAGGCAGGGCGTGTGAGTTGGTGTGTCAGGAGCGGAACGCGCGGATCTTGATTTCCGCGTGGTCGACGTCCACCAGCAGCGCGGAACCGTAGTCCGCGGTCGAGTAGGGGCCGAGCAACTTCGTCACGCCGGCCGCGACGGAGACGGTCCGAGCGCCGGTCATGGTGACGCCGTCCACGGTCTTGGCCATCTGGAGCGTGACGGTGCGCGCCACGGTGCTGCCGGAGTTCTCCACGAGCAGCAGTGTGCGGCCGTCGTTGGCGACTGTGTGGCCGTTCGTCGGATCGCCGACCGTCGCAGCCGGGACGACCGCGCCAGCCTTGTCGGACGTGGTGACGTTGATAGTGCCGCGTGGCATGGTACCTCCAGGGGCGTCATGGGTGGATTGATCACGGTCCGTGGCTACCCAGCGCTCGACGCCTGCGGTGGCGAACCGTTCGGCCCGATCTGGAGCGTCAGCCGTATCCACCACGAACAGCACGTCCGCGGGCGGTAGCCGCTCTTCGTCCGGACAGTCCGCACGGTAGACCGTGACTGCCGGCCGGAGGATCGTCAGAGGGCTCTCGGCAAGTAGGACAGTGACGCCAGTGTCCGCACGCCATTCAGGCCCGTAGGAGGCGTCCAAGATGTTGGCCAGGTGCCGCGCAAGGCGTCGTCCGTGCTTCGTCACGGGCGGCTCGGGTGCGGGCTCACCGTCGACAATCTCAAGGACCGTGTCGTCGTCCACAGGCACAGCCTAGGTGTCCGCTCGAAGTCTGGTCGGCAGGGCTCGAACCTGCGGCCTCCCGCTCCCAGGGCGGGCGCTCTGCCATCTGAGCTACGACCAGTAGCCACCCGCACGGCCAGACCGACCGCTCTGCACAGGCAGGAGGAATCGAACCTCCGCATGCGGGTTTGGAGTCCGCCGCTCTACCACTGAGCTACGCCCATAGGGACGTCAGTGCGCCTGACGTCGGCGACCGACCCCAAGCCGGCGTGGTGCCGCACGAGAGATTCGAACCCCCAACCTCCCGGACCTGAACCGGGCGCCTCTACCAAGTTGGGCTACTGCGGCATGCGAAAGCCCCAACCGCGCGCGGGCCGGGGCTTCAGTTCACGATCAGGCGCCTCGTCCTCCGAAGATCAGGGCGAGCACGCGGCGGGCCAACTGGCCCGTTCGGTCGTCGCGTACTCCGGCAATCGCCAGGGCAGAAACGAGGCAGGCGAGGACTGTCGAGCCGTCAGGAACCGAGGTCATGGCGGCACTCTAGCTACCAGACGCGTCATCACACAAGCGTGGATATGCTCAGCATATTGGAACGATATCGCGAAACGCAAGTCTCTCGGCCAGATCTCCGCCGAAAGCCCCACTCCACCGGGAGGCGTGCATGGGCGTCGCCACGCCTGTAGTCCTAGCCGGTGCCACCCCAACGCCTCTACGTTGAGAGGGTGGCGGGCTGCTGTTACCTCCACAGGACTGCATGACGAGCCGTCGCGGACAGGCCGCGCAATGATCAGTCGCATGCGCTCAGCCGCTGCACTACCCACCCCGCGCTCCCGACCGGACTTGAACCGGCGGCCCTCCGCTCGGCAGGCGGACGCTCTGACCACTGAGCTACGGGAGCAGTCGCCGGGCCGCCTCCGTCCCCGTGCGCAACCCCGTAGGGCCCGCCTCCGTCTCCGGCGCGTTCCGGCTCGTCCCTGCGCCCGGAGTCGAACCGGGGTCGACGGGGCCACAGCCTGCCGCTCTGCCACTGAGCTACGAAAAGTGTGGACGGCCGGCCGCTCTACCGGGCTCTACCCGGAGGAGAGGCGGGGAGCGCTCGGGAGCGTTGCCGGCCGCCACGGAGGAGAAGTGGACGCCGCGCCATTCGCCAGCGTCGCGGTCCTTCTTCCTCCTACTGGAGTTACTGTGCAGCCGTTCCAGTTGACGCCCAATTTGGGCCTGTTTGAGCCTTGGGCAACTGCAGCCGTTACGCGACCGTTACCGTCAGCGCACCGGCGTCCTCCCCTGCGGGTCCAAAGTGCCTAAACAACCGCCCTTTTCCTATTACTCTCTACTCGCGTTAGAGGGTTTAGAAAAAGAGGGTTAGTACGGCACTTTGGACCCCTCGCCGCCCGGCGGAGGAAGGATGATCACGACGACTCGTCAGAAGGCTCCCACGGGTCGGGCTCGTCCACCCAGTGGATCTCAACTCGACTTTTCCCGTCGAAGACGCGGACACCCCGCTTGCTCTTTTTCACCACGACCCGACGGATCGCCAGACGCAGCAAGTCGCGACGCAGTTGGTGATCCGCCATCTTCCACGCGTGCCGGCACGTCTCGTCGTCGCGCAGGAAGTTCACGCTGAGCCGCTTGGGAGTGGCTGCTTCGACGTCGGCATGCGCCTGCTGCAATGCTGCCCGCGCCTCCCTTTGCAGGGCAGGCAGATGGGTGTCAAAGGGAGGATCGAAGAGACCGGCTGCCTGCTGGTCAACCAGACGCTTGACGCTCGCTTGCGCGGTCGCGAGAGCCGCCAGGGCACTTGCTAGCGCTTCCGCGTTCTCGGGGTCCTGGAGGCCGGTGTAGCGCTCCGCAGCGATCACTAGCAGTAGGTCATCCGGATCAGCGTTGGTCATGCGCGTGTGCCACCGGTCGATCACGAAGTCTTCCAGGGCCTCGCGCCTGGCCGACAGTGGCGACTCGCAGAGCTGCAAGGACTTATGACGTGCGCACTGGTAGTCGACGCCACTGCACGTGCCCGCCCCGCGACACCCAGCGCACTTTGCCAGGTCCGTGAGCAGATGGGATACGCCCTCGCTCCGCTCGCCTCCGCGGTGCAAGCCCTGAAGGGTCTGCCGCGCACGCCTGACGTGCTCCGCCGGCACAGGCTCCACGCCGTCCCCCAGCACGCTCACACGCTGCCCAGCGGCGTTCCGGAACGGGATCGGCTTTGATTTCGGGCTCTCTGGGCGATGAGTGATCTGCCAACCTTCGTACACAGGATGGTGAATCATGACGGAGACTGTCGACACCTGCCAGCGTTTGCCCGAAGGTGATGGAATAGGGTTCGGTCCGCTGTTCAAGCCCTTACAGACAGTGCGCGCTCCGAATCCCATGGCGATGGTCTTGAAGATGTGAAGGACAACCTTCCACGTCTCCGGGTGCGGATACAGGCGCTTGTCTGGACCGATGGTCCACCCGTAGGGAACCTTGTTTCCCCACTGGCCGCGGATGCGCATGGCCTCTTTGGTGGTTCGGATGTTGTGCGAGAGCCGGAACGAGTACTCGCGTGCCTGTTCGGCGCGGTCGATGATCCACCTACGGTCGCGTTCCGCGGAACTGTCCAGTCCCTCGTAGTGGAACACCACTCGCGCTCTACCGAGGATGGGGCCGATGTCGTCAATGCCCTTGCGGGTGAACCGGTCCATGGCGAAGCACCACAAGGACGGGACGTCACCGCGGAGCACCGCCGACAGTGCGCCGTCGAACGCTGGCCGCTTGACGTCGGACCATGCGGATAGGTTGTCTACCCACACCTCTCGGACCCGCTTACCCTCGCGAGCGGCCCACGCTCGGCCAGCGTCTTCCTGAGCCTGGATTGACGTCAGGTCTCGGGGGTCCCCGACCCGCACGACCTTGGATTTGCGTAGGTAGAGGTCAACCTCGTCCGGGTTCAATGAATGCTCCCTCCCTGGCTCTGGAGTATCTGCCGGTGGACCACATCTGTCTAGGGACCATGCGGGGCGGACTGGTGGTCCAACAAGGGCTTCGTCTACGCCGTGCTGGACGTCAACGGCGTGCGCACCCACGTGGTCGGCACCCACCTGCAGTCCACCGACGCCGGCTGCTCGGCCGGCCAGCCGGCGGCGGTCCGGGCGGCGCAGCTCAAGGCGATGAAGGCGTTCATCGACGGCAAGAACATCCCGGCCGCCGAGCCGGTGGTGATCGCGGGCGACCTCAACATCAACTCGCACGACACCGAGTACCCCGCGCTGCTGGCCAACGCGGGCGTCGCGCCGGCGGACACCCGCAACGGCTGGGCCAACTCCTTCGACACCGTCGACAACTCGATCGCCGCGTACCGCTACCCCGGCGAGCCCCTGGAGGACCTCGACTACGTCCTCTACCGGGCCGACCACGCGCGCCCGGCGAACTACACCAACACGGTGGTCCGCTTCCACAGCTCGCCGTGGACGGTGAGCAGTTGGGGCAAGAGCTACACGTACGACGACCTCTCCGACCACTACCCGGTGACGGCCGGCTGATCGGCGTCCCGGTCGGCGTCCTGAACGGTGCGGGACTCGGGCGGTGCGGGATTCAGCCGGTGCCGGCGAAGCGCCGGTAGGCCGGTCCGAGGGCGGCCTCCAGGGGACGCCCTCGGACCGTGAGGCCGGACGGGCCGAGCGCGTCGAGGGCATCGGGAGCGGAGGCACCGGCGTGGGCGGCGGGCTCGGTCTCGTCCGCCGCCGGGATGCGCCCCTGCCAGAAGGTGTCCAAGCAGTCGGACAGCGGCCGGTCACCGGGGGCGGGACGATCCGCGGGTGCGGGGCGGTCGCCGGGGGCGGGACGGTCGGCGGATCCGGGGCGGTCGGCGGGTGCGGGGCGGTCGGCGGGTGCGGACATCGGGGGGTCACTCTCCGATCGCGTCGGCGGACAGGGTCAGCAGCTCGCGCAGCCGCTCGGTGGACAGTTCGGCCAGCCACTGCTCGCCGCCCGTGCCGACCACGGCGTCGGCGAGGCCGCGTTTGGCCGCGAGCAGGCCGTCGATCCGCTCCTCGACGGTACCGACGCAGACCAGCCGCCGCACCTGCACGTCGCGGCGCTGCCCGATCCGGTGCGCCCGGTCGGTGGCCTGGTCCTCGACGGCCGGGTTCCACCAACGGTCGAGGTGGATCACCTGGTTGGCGGCGGAGAGGTTGAGGCCGGTGCCGCCCGCCCGCAGCGAGAGCAGGAACACCCTTGGGCCGTCCGGACGTTGGAAGCGCTCCACCAGGTCGTCCCGCCGCCCCTTGGACACACCGCCGTGCAGGTACGCGACCTCCTCGCCCAGCCGCCGGCGCAGATAGGGCTGCAGCATGCCGCCGAACTCGGCGTACTGGGTGAAGACCAACGCCCGGTCGCCCTCGGCCAGCGCCTCCTCCAGCAGCTCCACCAGCCGCTCCACCTTGCCCGACCGCCCCGCCAACCCGGTACCGTCGTGCAGGAGTTGGGCCGGGTGGTTGCAGACCTGCTTGAGCCGGCCGATCGCCGCCAGCACCGCACCCTTGCGCTCCACGCCGCGGATGCCCCGGAGCCGCCGCAGCAGGTCGGCGACCACCGCCCGGTACAAGCCCGCCTGTTCGGCGGTGAGGTTGCAGCGCACCGTGAACTCCTGCTTCGCGGGCAGGTCCTGGGCGACGACCGGGTCGCTCTTGCTCCGGCGCAGCAGGAACGGGCCGGTCAGCCGCCGGAGCCGGGCCGCCACCTCGGCGTTGCCGGACTGCTCGACCGGGATCGAGAACCGCTCCCGGAAGGACTCCGCGCTGCCGAACAGCCCCGGGTTGACGAAGTCGAGGACGGCGTGCAGCTCGGCGAGCCGGTTCTCCACCGGCGTGCCGGTGAGTGCGATCCGGGGCCCCGAACGCAGCGACCGCAGGGCCCGGGACTGCCGGGCCACCGGGTTCTTGATGTGCTGCGCCTCGTCCGCGACGATCCGCCGCCAGCGGATCCGGCGCAGCTCGGCGACGTCCCGCTGGACCAGCCCGTAGGTGGTGATCACCAGGTCGGCGGCCGGGTTGGGTGCGGCGCGGTCGGCGCCGTGGTGGACGTGCACGCGCAGGCCCGGGGCGAACCGGGCCGCCTCCCGTTGCCAGTTGCCGACCAGCGACATCGGGCACACCAGCAGGGTCGGCCCGCTTGCACCGCGTTCCCGTTCCAGGGCGAGCAGGGCGAGGGTCTGGACGGTCTTGCCGAGGCCCATGTCGTCGGCGAGCACCGCGCCGAGGCCGAGCCGGCCGAGGGCGTCCAGCCAGGCCAACCCCCGGCGCTGGTACGGGCGGAGGGTGCCGGTGAAGCCGGCGGGGAGCTCGGGGATCCGGTCGGCGGGCCCCGGCCGGCCGGCCAGCAGGTCGCCGATCGGTCCGGTGGCGTGGACGGCGGTGACGGGCAACCCGTCCACGGCGGCGCCGTCGTCCACGGCCAGCCGGAGCAGCTCGACCGGCTCCATCGTGCCGCGCCCGTGCTGGGCCAGGAAACGTACAGCGGCGGCCAGTTGGGCCTGGTCCACCTCGATCCAGCGGCCGCGCAGCCGGACCAGGCCCTGCTGCGCCGCCGCCAGCTCGGCCAACTCGTCCTCGGTGAGGGTGAGTTCGCCCAGCGACAGCTGCCATCGGAAGTCCAGTACGGCGTCCCGGTCGATCCGGGCGCCGCGCTCGACCGCGCCGGGAGCGGTCACCGGGGCCGCGGTGAGGGCCAGTCCGAGCCGCGGGCGCCGCTGCCACCAGGCCGGGAGCAGCACGCCGAAGCCGGCCCGGGTGAGGGCGGGCGCGGCCTCGCGGAGGAAGCGCAGGGCGCCGTCGCGGTCGAGGTCGAGGCCGGTGGGGCGGTGACCCAGCAGGAGGGTGCGCAGCGGAGGGTGGACGCGCGCGGCGCGGTCGAGCTCGTCCAGGTAGGCCGCCGCCGGGTCGGGGACGGTCCGGGCGAGCGCGGCGTACCCGGCCCGCTCGGACCACAGGTCGGCGGCGGGCACGACCAGGGAGGGGCGGTCGGCGGCCTGCACCAGCAGGTCGAGCCGCCAGGAGTCGGTGGCGGGGGCGTCGGCCCGGTCCTCCGCGTCGTGGCCGAGCGGTTCGGTCAGCCGCAGGTTGAGCCGGACCGGGCTGTCGGCGGGCCGGGCGGCCCGCCAGGCGGCGAGCCGCTCGGGCAGGTCGGCCGGCGGCGGCGACGGCAGCCCGCCGTCGCCGGACCAGAGGGCGGCGAGCCAGGGCTCGGCGGGTGGTGCGAGATCCGCGAGGGCGGCGCGGGCCTCCCGGTCGACCAGGGTGTCGAGCAGGTCGGCGGCCAGCCCTGTGCCGGTGGGCGCGGCGGTCTCGGCGTGATCCGCTCCCGGTCGGCCGGGCGGCTGGTGCTCGGCCCGGCAGACCGGCGGGCAGCCGGCGGCGAGGGCGGCCAGCTCGCGGCGGGCCGGGGCGTCCGGGGCGGGCCGCCAGCGGGCGTACCAGTCCCCCGGCCGCACCTCCTCGATCACGGGCAGCAGCAGCCCGCGGCCGACCAGCCGCCAGGCGAGGTCGTGCACGGCGGACAGCCAGCGCAGCGAGGCGCCGTAGCTGAGCTCGACGGACTCGCGCGGCCTGGCGGACCCTCCGGGCTCGCCGAACTCGCCGAGCTCGCCGCCGGGTAGTTCGACGGTGGCTCCCGGCCAGCGCGGGTCGTGCAGCGCGCCCAGCAACTGGACCGCCTCGGTGGGCTCGAACAGCAGGGTCGGCACGCGCCAGGGGCTCAGCGCGACCCCGCGCGGCGCACTGCCGACCGGCAGGTCCAGCGAGGGGACCGGCCGGTCGCCGAGGGTCGGCAGCAGCAGACCGGTCCAGCGTTCGGTGCCCTGCCCGGCCAGCCAGTCCAGGCCCGGCCCGATCGCCCCCAGCAGCTGCGCCACCTCCCCGGCGGCGCACGCGAACGGATGGGCACCGCCCGCGGCCCGGCGGGCCGCCGGTCGCCCGGCCAGGTACGCGCGCGCGTCCTCCGCCCACAGCGCGAGGCGGCCGTCGGCTCGCCAGAGCGCGTGCAGGGCGTACATGGGGTGGGCCTTCCGGGCGGTGGGACAGCGGGCTTCCCACCCTAACGTCGAGGTCTGACAACCGACCGGGGCGGCGGAGGCGGCGGCAGCGGGACGCGAGCGGGCGAGGAGCAGCCGGCCTGGCATCCCTTCGCGGCGCGCGGGACAGCCCCGGCAAGATCGGACGACCAGCCGAGGCGGCAACCCGGGAACGCGAGCGGGCGGGGAGTCGCCAGCCCGGCATCCCCTCGCCGCACGCGGAACAGCCCCGACAAGACCGGACAACCAGCCGAGGCGGCAACACAGGAACGCGAGCGGGCGGGGAGCAGCCGGCCCGGCATCGACTCGCAGCTCGCGACCCGGGACAGCCGGGGCCGGCGCAGTCCGACAACCAGCCCGAGCGACGCAGGGACGTGAGCAGGCAAGGCGCACCGATCCGACATCGGCTCGCGGCCCGCGGGACAGACCGCCGCGAGATCGGACGACCAGCCGAGGCCGACACAGGAACGCGAGCGGGCGGAAGCAGTCGGCCTGGTATCGGCTCGCGGCTCGCGGCTCGCGACCCCGGACAGCCGTGGCCGATCCGACATCGGCTCGCGGCGTAGGGCTATCGGCGTCCGGCACGGTATGACAACCGACCGGGGCGGCGACGCGGGGACACCGACGGGCGGGGCGCACCGGTCCGCCGTCGGCTCGCGGCACGCGGGACAGCCCTCAGGCGAGGTCGGACGACCGGTGACCAGGCGGGGCGCAGCAGGCCCGGCCTCGGCTCGCGCCCCGCGGGCCGGAAGTGCGAGCGTCGGCACGTGCCCGGTCAGCGACAGGAGCGGGCCGCGGCGGTCCCGGCCGGCCTCAGCCGCTCGTGTCGCCCCCGGACGCCTGTCCGGCCTCGCCGGCTCCGGCGGCCGTCGCGCGGAAGTGGCGTACGGCGAAGGCGCCGAAGAGGCGGGCGGCGGCCGGATGGTGGGCGTCGCCGTCGCGGACGAGGCACAGTTCGCGGTGGCAGCCGGGATCGGCGAGCCGCACCCAGCTGAGCGGTGCCCGGACGTCCGACGCCCGTGCCATGGCGGGCAGCAGGGCGACGCCCATGCCCGCGGCGACCAGGTTGACGACGGCGCCGGGCTCGTCGCCCTCGCAGACGATCACCGGTTCCACGCCCGCCCGCGCGAACAGCCGCTCGGCGAGGACCCGCTGCCAGTGGCCCCGGCTCGGGGTGACGAACGGCTCGCCGTCCAGCTCCGAGACCGGGACCTCGTCGCGGCCGGCCAGTCGGTGGCCCTGCGGCACCGCGAGCAGCACGTCCTCGCGCAGCAGCGGTTCGGAGACCAGGCCGGGCCCCACGAGCGGCTGGGAGGCGACGCAGAGGTCCACCTCGCGGGTGCGGAGCCGGCGCGCCATCGCGTCGACGGAGGACTGCCGTGCCCGCACCTCGATGCCCGGGTGGGCGACCCGGAACCGGGCCAGCAGGTCGGTGACGGTCAGCAGGGTCTCGGTGGCCAGTGTCACCCTGCCGCCGCCCTGCGCCACCTCGGCCAACTCGCGCTTGCCGTCGTCCAGTTCGCCCAGTGCGCGGTCGACTCGGCGCAGGAAGGCGGCGCCGTGGTCGTTGAGCCGGATCCGCCGGCCCCGGCGGTCGAAGAGCCGGACCCCCAACTCGGCCTCCAGCCGGGCGATCGTCCGGCTCACCGAGGGCTGGGCGACGCGCAGTTCCTCCGCCGCCCGGCTGATGTGCTCGTGCCGGGCCACCACCTGGAAGCAGCGCAAGGCGAGCAGTTCCACTGCCGCACTCCCCCTCGTCCGGGCGGTCGCTCATATCCCCTGAGGCATCGTCTCATGCCCGATCCGGTCTTGGAGTTGATGAACGCGGCTCACCTAGCCTCCAGGAGGAGGCGCCACGACCGGCGCACACCCCTTCACCCCACTCACCCGAGGAGCCGTCCACATGGCCGCCGACGCGGTTGCCCCGCCCCAGCACCACGCCTCGTTCGAGAACTACGTCGAGGGCGTCCTCGCCGAGCTCCGGCGCGACCCCGGCCGGCCCGCGCTGGTCGCCGCCGACGGCCGCACGATCACGGCCGGCACGCTCCACGACGAGGTCCGGGCCGCGGCCGCGGGCCTGGCCGCGTGCGGCGTCCGGCGCGGGGACAGCGTGGCGTTCCTCACCGGCGACCGGCCGGAGGCCGTCGTCGCGCGCTACGCCGCGAACCTGCTCGGCGCCCGTGTGCTCTTTCTCGGCGCGGGCATGTCCGCGGCGGTGCAGGCGGACATCGTGGCGAGCGTGGACGCCACCGTGCTGCTGGTCGATCCGGAGTGCCGGGCAGCGGCCGAGGCGCTGCTCGCCCGGGTGGCGGTACCGGCTGTGCTCACGCTCGGCACCCCGTTGCCGTCCCCGGGCGCGACCCCCACCACAGAACCGGCCACAGAACCGGCCCCAGGACCGGCCACCGGTCCGACCGCACAGCCGGCCGCCGAGCGGGCCGCACAACCGGCCGCGGACCCCGTGCGCCCCGAGGACGACTGGTGCCTGCGCTTCACCGGAGGCACCACCGGGACGCCGAAGGGCATCCCGATGGCGCACGGCCCCTACCGGCAGCTGCTCGACCGGCTCGCCGGCCGGCTGCGGGCCGACGCACCGCCCCGCGCCCTGGCCTGCACCTCACTCGCCCACATGGCCGGCATCCTCGCCGACGCGGCGCTGCTCGCCGGGGGCACCGTCGTGCTGCGGCCCGGCTTCGACCCGGGCGACGTCCTCGCCGCGCTGGAACGGGAGCGCATCACCGACGTGTGGCTGCTGCCGCCGCTGCTGTACGAGCTGCTGGACCACCCGGCCGCGGCCGGGGCCGACCTGTCCGCGCTCCGGCGGCTCTTCTACGGGGGCACGGTCGCGTCCGCCGAACGGCTGCGGCAGGCCGCCGCGTTGTTCGGACCCGTGCTGCACGGCTGGTACGGGCAGACCGAGGCCGGTTCGATCACCGAGGTCGGCCCGCACGAGCACGGCATCACCGGCCCGGGCGGCCGGATCACCGCCGGCCGGGCCGAGCCCGGGGTGGTCATCGAGATCCGGGATCCGGCCGGGGCCGTGCTGCCCGCCGGCGAGAACGGCGAGGTCCACGTCCGCACCCCCATGACGATGACCGGCTACTGGCGCCGCCCGGACCTCACCGCCGAGGTGCTGCACGAGGGTTGGATCCGCACGGGGGACGTCGGCCACCTCGACGCGGCGGGCTACCTCCACCTGGTCGACCGACTGAAGGACATGGTCGTCGTGGTGGGCGGCCACGTGTACCCGGCGGACGTGGAGCAGGCGCTGCTCGCCCACCCCGCCGTCAGCCGGTGCGCGGCCTTCGGCGTCCAACGCGCCGACGGGACCGAGGAGTTGCACGTCGCGATCGTCCCCGCGGCAGGCCACCGACCGGACGGCGGCCCGGTCCGCGCGTTCGTCACCGAGCGGCTGGGCCCGATGTACGCACCGGCCGCCGTCCACGTGGTCGAGCGGCTACCGCTCACCGAGGTCGGCAAGCCCGACCGCCGGCTCCTCCGCGCGACGCTCGCGTCCGGACGCACCTGAGCAGGTATGTCGACATCAAGTATCTTGACGTCGAGATTCATCTCCGGCAGGCTGCTCCCCGGACACCGGAACGGGAAGGGCCACGCCATGCGACACCACGGGAACGGGCTGCTGACGCAGCTGCGCCGCCCACCGGGCGGGCGGGACGGGCGGATCATGCTGCTCGCCCAGTTCCTGGACCGGGCCGGCACGGGCGTCTGGGCCGCGTCCTCGGTGCTCTACTTCACCTTCGTCACCCGGCTGGACGCCCGGCAGGTCGGCCTGCTGCTGGGCGTCGCCGCCGTGGCGGGCATCGCCGGGTCGCCGCTGGCGGGCCGGCTGGCCGAACGGTTCCCGGTCCGCGGGCTGCTCATCGGCAGCCACCTGCTGCGACTGGGCACGATGGGCCTGCTCCTGGTCTGCGACGACTTCGCCGCACTGCTGCCGGTGATGGCCCTCACCTGCCTGGCCGAACGGGCGGCGAAGACGCTGGAGATGCTCTTCGCCACCCGCGCGACCGGCGAGCGGCGGTCCACCTACCAGGCGCTCACCCGCAGCGCGGCCAACGCCGGGTACGCGCTGGGCGCCGGGGCCGCGGCGATCGGCCTGGCCGTCGGGACGGAGGACGCCTACCGCGCACTCGTCCTGGGCAACGCCCTCTCCTACGCGCTGACCGCGGCCCTGGTCGCCCGCACCCGGGAGCCGCGCGACGCCGGACGGGTCGCCGCCCGGGCCGGCGAACCGGGCACCGGCGGGCCGGCGCCGGCGCCGAGCCCCTGGCGGGACGGCGGCTACCTGCGCTTCGTCCTGCTGGACATCCCGATGAACCTCGACGACTCGGTGCTCAACGTCGGGCTGCCGCTCTGGCTGATCAACCACACCACCGCGCCGCACGCCTTCGTGCCCGCCTTCCTCGTGATCAACACCGTGCTGGTGGTCGTCCTCCAACTGTGGGTCTCGGCACGGGCGGAGGGCCCGTACCGGGCGGCGGCCGCTGTCGGCCTCTACGGCGTCGCGATGCCGGCGGCCTGCCTGGTCCTGGCCTTCGGCACCGGCGGCGGGGCCTGGTCCGCCTCGGCCGCCCTGCTGGTCGCGGCGGCGCTGGTCACCGCGGCGGAGCTGCTGCGGTCGGTGAGCTCCTGGGAGCTGGCCGTCTCGCTGGCCCCCGACCGGGCCCGGGCCTCGTACCTGGGCGTGGCCGGCATGTCCCAGTCCATCCAGAAGTCCGCCGGCCCGCTGCTGCTCACCGGCGCCGTGATGGCGGCCGGCCCGGCGGGTTGGCTGGGCCTCGGGGCGGCGGTCGCCGGGCTCTCCGTCGTGCAGCGGCGGGCCTGCCTCCGGCGGTTGGCCGCCATGCGACCCGGGACCGGGGCGACCCAGGCTCCGACCGGCGCGACAGCGGTATGACGGCTCATCAGAAGCTGGTGCTGGCGGGGTCGTTGCGTCTGGCGATCGGCGTCAGGGGAGTTTGGCCAGGGCCTTCCTCATCAAGTCCTCGGCCACGCCGCCGGGCGGGAAGGGGGTGTCGCCCGAGGCGAAGAACTCGACCAGGTACCCGCCCTTGGCCGTGGTGACCTTGTCCACGACGGCGGGGGCGTAGGTGGTTCCGCCCTCGGTGCAGGTGTACGTCTCCCGGCGGGCCACCACGTCGCCGCCGATCGCCGGGGCCGGCAGGGCCTTGACGGTGACCACGCAGCTCTGCGCGTCACCGCTGAACTTGATGTCCGCGGTGTACGACGCGCAGTCGCTGATCTGGTCCCGGATCGCCTGCATCGTGCGGGCGATCGTGGCCTCGTCGGCCTTCCTCAGCCCCTCGTTGAACTCGTAGCTCACCGCCGAACCACCCGACCCGCTGCGGTAGAACTCCGCCGTGTCGTCCCGCGTGTGCTTCCACTTCGCCTCGCGGTTGCGGGCCTCGCACGGCCAACTGCCCGCGGCGGGGCGGCCGTAGCCCATGTCCCCGGCGCCGAGGTTCTCCGAGTATCCCGTCGGCAGGTCGCCCTTGTGGAGGAGCTTCGCCCGGATCTCCCTGGCCGGGGAGAAGTAGGGCACCGCGATGGCGGCCGCGACCCCGGCGACGATGACGACGAGGGACACGGCGATCACCACCCACGGCCACCGCGCCGGGCCCGCCGGGGCGGGCGATGGGGGTGCGGGCGATGGGGACGACGCCGAAGGCGCAGGTGCGGGCGGCTCCGAAGCCGCGGGTACGGGTGCGGGGGTGGGGAGCCCGGCGGACGCGTGGACGACCCCCGTGGACCCGCCGCCCCACCCCGGATCCGGTGCCGGCACCGACACCGGAACCGACGCCGGAACCGGCACCGGTTCCGGCGCCAGCGGCTCGGGGCCGGGAGCAGCGGCGGACCGCGCGAGCAGCGCCGCGGCCGCGTCGAGCGTGAGCCTGCGCTGCGGATCCTTGGCCATCAGGCCCGCGATCACCGGCGCGAGCGCACCCGCACGGCTCGGCGGCGGCGCCTCGTCCGAGACCACGGCCAGCAGGGAGGCCGTCGGGGTGGCGCGCTGGAACGGCGACCGGCCCTCGACGGCCTGGTACAGCGTGACGCCGAGCGAGAACAGGTCCCCGGCCGGTCCGTCCTCCTCACCCTGGACGCGCTCGGGCGCCATGTACTCCACCGACCCGATGACGGCGCCGGACACCGTGAGCGCGGTCTCCTCGGACCGCAGGGCGATGCCGAAGTCGGCCAGCAGCACCTGGCCGTCGTCGGTGAGCAGGATGTTGGCCGGCTTCACGTCCCGGTGCACGATCCCCGCCGCGTGGGCCGCGCCCAGCGCCGACAGCATCGCGGACCCGATCCGGGCGGCCTCCCCGGGCGACAGCGGTCCGCCCGCCGCCAACCGGTCCGCCAGCGAGCTCCCCGAGACCAGCTGCATCACCATCCACGGCACGCCGTCCGCCACGACCACGTCGTGCACCGCGACGACGTGGGGGTGGTCCCGCAGCCGGGCGGCACTGCGGGCCTCCCGCTGCGCGCGCGCCAACCGCTCAGCGGTCCGGGCCGGACTCATCGAAGGCTCCAGCCACACCTGCTTCACCGCGACGTCGACGTGCAGGGTGGTGTCGGTCGCCTGCCAGACCTGCCCGAAGCCGCCCGCCCCCAGGCGTTTGACCAGCCGGTACCTGCCGGCGATCACCACCCCCTCGCGCGCCTCCTCGCCCGCCCCGTCGCGCACGGCCCCCACCACGATCCCCCCTCGTCGACCGGCGCCATGCTATCGACCACCCGTCAGCAACCCAACGCTCCCGGGCCGGCCCACCGGACCCTCGCCGGGAGCGCGCCCGGAATCCGAACCGGAACAACCCCCGCGGGAACTGACCCGTCTGGCCCATCTGGCGTGCGGTCAAAGGGGTTTGTACATACGTTGCGGTTCGAGGGGGCAACCCGAACGAAAGGCGAACACTCCATGGCCGGCAAATTCGAGCTGTACACCGACGAGAGCGGCATGCACCGGTTCCGTCTCAAGGCGAGCAACGGATCCGTCGTGGTGACCGGTGATCCGCAGGAGAGCCGGGACGACTGCATCAAGAGCATCGAGTCGATCCGCAAGCTCGCGCCCTACGCGGAGCTCAAGGAGGCGGCGGCCGGTCCGGCCTGAGCGTCCGGGCGCCCGCCGCGTCCGGCGGGGTGAGGACGGGAACGCGGGTCGGTGGTGCAAATCGCCGACCCCCGTTCGTTTGTACGACAGATCCCTTTGGCCGCGTGCACGCCGGGCCCGGACAGAACTCAGGCATGCGCGTCGTCATCGTCACCGAATCCTTTCCGCCCGAGGTCAACGGAGTCGCCCACAGCGTGCTGCGGACGGCCGAGCACCTGGTCCGCCGGGGACACCAGCCGCTCGTCATCACCCCGGCACCCGCGCGCGGCGCCGACTGCCCGCCGCACACCTTCGGGGCCGGGCCCGCCTCCGAACTGCCCGTGGTCCGGATCCCCTCCGTCCCGCTGCCCGGCTACCCGCAGGTGCGGATCGCCCTGCCGAGCCGGCAGCTCGCCACCGCCCTCGCCGGACACCGGCCCGACCTGGTCCACCTGGCCAGCCCGTTCGTGCTCGGCGCGCGCGGCATGCAGGCCGCCGCCCGGCTCGGCGTCCCCGCCGTCGCCGTCTACCAGACCGACCTCGCCGGCTACGCGCACGCCTACCGGGCCGGGCGCGGGCTCGGCGAGGCCGCCGCCTGGCACCGGATCCGCGCCATCCACCGGGCCGCCGCCCGCACCCTCGCGCCGTCCACCCCGGCGGCGCAGGACCTCACCGCGCACGGCGTGCCCAGGGTCCAGCTCTGGCCGCGCGGCGTGGACTCGGTCCGCTTCCACCCGCGCCACCGCGACGAGGCGCTGCACCGGGCGCTCGCCCCCGGCGGGGAGGTGCTGATCGGGTACGTCGGACGGCTCGCGCCCGAGAAGCGGGTCGACCTGCTGGCCGCCGCCTCCGCGCTGCCCGGCGTCCGCGTGGTGATCATCGGCGACGGGCCGTCCGCGCCCGGGCTGAAGGCCGCGATGCCGGGTGCGGTCTTCCTCGGCCGCCGCACCGGCGAGGAGCTCGCCCGCTGCTTCGCCACCCTGGACGTGTTCGTGCACACCGGCCCGCTGGAGACCTTCTGCCAGACCATCCAGGAGGCCATGGCCAGCGGCGTCCCCGTGATCGGCCCGGCCGCCGGCGGCCCGCTGGACCTCGTCGCCCACCACCGGACCGGGCTGCTGGTACCGCCCCGGGACGGTGCGGCCGTGGCCCGGGCGGTCCGGACGCTCGCCGACGACCCCGGCCTGCGGGCGGTCTACGGGCGCGCCGGACGAGCGGAGGTGACCGCCCGCTCCTGGGAGGCGGTCGGGGACCTGCTGCTGCGGCACTACGCGGAGGTGCTCGCCGAGCACCGGGGCACGGCGGCGGTCGCTCCGGCGCGGGCGGCCGGCACTCCGGCGCTGCGCGCGTCCGCGGTGGCGGACGCGTCTGCGGACACGGATGCGGCGGCGGCTCCGGTGGTGGCTCCCGTGGCGGCGGCTCCGCAGGTGGCTCCGCAGGTGGCTCCGCGGGTGGCTCCGATGGTGGAGGAGCTGTCGGCATGACCGGACCCCGGCGCCCACTGCGGATCGTCCGGGTGGCGAACTTCGTCACCCCGGTCTCCGGCGGGCTGCGCACCGCCCTGCGCCACCTCGGCGCCGGCTACCGGGAAGCCGGGCACGTGCCGGTGCTGCTCGTGCCCGGCGAGCGGCGGTCGGAAGAGGAGACCGACCAGGGCCTGGTCGTCACCCTTCCCGGGCCGGTGCTGCCCGGCAGCGGCGGCTACCGGCTGCTCACCGACCGGCAGGCGGTCGCGCACGAGCTGACCAGGCTCGCGCCCGACCGGCTCGAGGTCTCCGACCGCACCACCCTGCGCTGGACCGGCGGCTGGGCCCGCCGGCACGGCATCCGCTCGGTCATGGTGTCGCACGAGAGCGCCGCAGGGCTGCTCCGCGCCTGGGGCCTGCCCGGCCCGCTGGCCGGCGCCGCCGCCGACCGGCTCAACGGTCGGACGGCACGGGCGTACGACACCGTGGTCTGCACGACGGACTGGGCGGCCGCCGAATTCCGCCGCCTGGGCGTACGGAACCTGGCGCGGGCACCGCTCGGCGTGGACCTCGCCACGATGCGGCCGCCCACCGCCGACCAGCGGGTCGACGACCGGGCCCGGTACGCCGAACCCGGACAGGCGCTGCTGGTGCTCTGCTCGCGGCTCTCCCCCGAGAAGCACCCGGAACGAGCCGTCGACGCCCTCGCCGACCTGCGCGCGCGGCGGCTGCCGGCCGTCCTGGTGGTGGCCGGCACCGGACCGCTCCGGTCCCGGCTCGCTGCCCGGGCCGCACGGCTCGGGCTGCCCGTCCACTTCCTCGGGCACGTCGGTGGGCGGGACGCCCTGGCCCGGCTGCTCGGCTGCGCCGACGTGGTGCTCGCGCCCGGACCGGTGGAGACCTTCGGCCTCGCCGCGATGGAGGCGCTCGCCTGCGGCACCCCGGTGGCGGTCAGCCGCTCCTCGGCGCTCCCCGGGCTGGTCGGCCCGGCCGGGGTGGCCGCCGAGGACACCGGTGCTGGCTTCGCGGACGCCGTCCTCGAACTCCTCGCCCGCCCGGAGGCCGACCGACGCCGCACCGCCCGCATCCGGGCGGAGCAGTACGGCTGGCCCGCCGCCGTCGCCGCCTTCCTCGCCGCCCACGCCGCGGAACCGGTCACCACCCTCGGCACGGCACCACCGCCGCCCGGGCACAAATGACCACCCACCCACCGCGAGTGCGAACAAGGGCCGGCGCGCACCCCCAGGACGGGAAAGTCGGACGGGCCGACTTCCCGTGCACGAACGCGGCGTGCGCGGTGAAGCCGGAGCAGGAAGTCGCACGAGCCAACTTCCCGTGCACGCACCCGGGGTGCGCAGCGGAGCGCGGAGCAGGAAGTCGAACCGGCCGACTTCCTGTGGCGGTGGATGTGGGGACGAGGAGCAGGAGGCGGACAGTGAGCACGGTGGTGGCGGCGGGCCAGGGCGGGGGGACGGTTCCGGAGCGGGTGGCCGGGCCGGTGCGGTTCGTGGCGCTCGGGGACTCGCTCACCGAAGGGGTCGGCGACCCGGTGGCCGAGGGGTGGCGGGGCTGGGCGGCCCTGCTCGCCCGGTCGTTGGCGCCGGCCGGGGTGGGCGTCGAGTTCACCAACCTCGCGCGGAGCGGCGCGCTCAGCACCGATCTCCGCGCCGAGCAGCTGCCGGCCGCGCTGGCGCTGCGTCCGGCAGTGGCGGCCGTCGTGGTCGGGGGCAACGACACCCTGCGGGCCGGGTTCGAGGTCGGCCGCACCACCCGGGAGCTGGACACCACCCTCGGTGAGCTGTCCCGCGGCGGCGCCCTCCTGCTCACCGCCTGCCTGCCGGACCCGGGCGCGCTGCTGCGCCTGCCGCCGCCGCTCGCCCGTCCGCTGGCGCGCCGGATGCGCGCGGTGAACACGGTGGTGCACGCCCTCTCCGCCCGCCACCGCGCGGTCCACCTGCACATCGCCGAGCTGCCGTGGTCGGGGCGGCGGCAGCTGTTGAGCGTGGACCGCCTCCACCCCAGTGCCGAGGGCCACCACCTCATCGCCCGCCGCTTCCACGACCTGCTCACCGATGCGGGCCGGCCGCTCGGTCCGGCCCCGGCGGCGGAGCCGGTCGAGGCGCCGCCGGGCCGGCTGGCCGACCTGTGGTGGATGGCGACGCGCGGCACCAGCTGGGTGGCCGAGCGCAGCACCGACCTGCTCCCCGGACTGCTCGCGCTGGCCGCCGTCGAGGGCTTCGCCCGGCTCCGGGGCGCCACCGGCCGCCACGACGAGCAGATGGCCCGTGCCGCGGAGGCGGCGCTCGCCTCGCTCGGGTGAGCGGGGCTCGTGGCTGGGCAGGTGAGCGGAGCAGGTGAGCGGAGCGGGTGAGCTGGGCAGGGTGAGCGGGGCCGTGGGCCGGTCGGGTGCGTGAGGCGCTCGCGTGAGACGGCTGTCCGCGGCCGGAGCGCGGAGCTAGTGCCGCATCAGGCAACGTTCGCCCCGTCGATGTGTCGTCCGGTTGCTGCGAAGGGCGGCACCGGGCGGTCAGAATGATCACGTGGCTGAAC
>NZ_JBHXTG010000030.1:0-90589 GCF_042677465.1 Kitasatospora sp. NPDC127111 | reverse complement strand
CAACATATCTGGCGTTGACTTTTGGCACGCTGTTGAGTTCTCAAGGAACGGACACTTCCTTCGGACCGCCTTCCAGCGGGCCCTCCGGGCGCTTCATTCTTTCGTGTTCCCAGCTTACCAGATGCTTTCCGCTCCGTTTACCGGTGCTTTTCACATCTGAAATCTGCTGTTAACCGTCGTCTTGCGGCGACTCGACTAACCATAGCGGCTCCCGCGGCGGAGCGCGAATCGGGCCGCGTCGGTGTCACCCGGTCGGACGCATGATTTGTTGCTCTCGCGAGCATATACAGCAATGGTCCCGATTCGCCAAGATGCCTGTAGAGTGCGGCGCATCGGTGAAGAGGACTAGACCACTATCGGTCGACGAGGTGTCGGCCGGGGTGGTGGCAGGGCGTGGCTCTACGCCCAGGTATGTCAGCGGATGTCCGAAGTTGACATGATTTAGGCTTCAGTTGATCGTTGCGCCGCAGCTCGCGGCCGCTCGCTGTACTGCGCACTTGGGAGGCACCACCATGACCACTGTGACGTCGCCACTGACCGGCCGGGTCGTCGGGCTCGCCGGCGTGCCGGACCCGGTCTTCTCGGGCGCGATGGTCGGTCCCGGCACCGCGATCGACCCCGTGCGCCGGCCGACCGAGGCCGTCGCCCCGGTGGACGGTGTCGTCGTCTCCATGCACCCGCACGCGTTCGTCGTCGTGGACGCCGCCGGGCACGGTGTGCTGACCCACCTCGGCATCGACACCGTGCAGCTGAACGGCGAGGGCTTCGAGCTGCTCGTCTCCAAGGGCGACACGGTGACCCGCGGCCAGGCCGTCATCAAGTGGGACCCCGCCGCCGTCGAGGCCGCCGGCAAGTCGCCGATCTCGCCGATCGTCGCCCTGGAGGCCGCGGCCGACTCCCTCACCGGTGTCCGTGAGGACGGGGAGGCCGCCGTCGGCGACGCCCTGTTCAGCTGGAGCTGACCTCTTTTTCCGACACACCCGCCCCGGCCCACTCGACGGGGCGGCCCGGCACACAGCGGTACCCGGCGGGGCCGCTCCTCTCAGCGGAGACAGTGACAATGCAGAAGACGCTGCGCGGCGTGGGTGTCAGCCACGGGGTCGCGATCGGTCAGGTGCGGCACATGGGGACGGCGGTGCTGGAGCCGCCGGCCACCCAGATCCCCACCGAGGACGCCCCGCGCGAGCAGGCCCGCGCGCAGGCGGCGGTCGAGGCGGTGGCCGCGGACCTGACCGCGCGCGGCAACCTGGCCGGCGGCGAGGCGCAGGCGGTGCTGGAGGCCCAGGCGCTGATGGCGCAGGACCCCGAGCTGATGGCCGACGTCGCGCGCCGGATCGCGGTCGGCAGCAGCGCCGAGCGCGGCGTCTACGACGCCTTCGCCGCCTACCGCGCGCTCCTCGCCTCGGCCGGGGACTACCTGGCCGGCCGGGTCGCCGACCTGGACGACGTGCGGAACCGCATCGTGGCGCGGCTGTTGGGCGTGCCGATGCCGGGCGTCCCGGACAGCGACGAGCCGTACGTGCTGTTCGCTCGGGACCTGGCGCCGGCCGACACCGCGCTGCTCGACCCGACGCTGGTGCTCGGCTTCGTGACCGAGGAGGGCGGGCCGACCAGCCACAGCGCCATCCTCGCGCGGGCCATGGGCGTGCCGGCCGTGGTCGCGCTGCCCGGGGCGGCCGGCGTCGCCGAGGGCACCGTCGTCGCGGTGGACGGCAGCTCCGGCGACGTGCTGGTGGAGCCGTCGCAGGAGAAGCAGGACGAGCTGCGCCGGATCGCCGCCGAGCGCAAGGCCGCCCTGGCCGCCTCCTCCGGTCCGGGGCAGACCTCGGACGGTCACCGGGTGCCGCTGCTGGCCAACGTGGGCGGACCGGCCGACCTGCCGGCCGCGCTGGAGGCCGGGGCCGAGGGCGTCGGGCTGTTCCGGACCGAGTTCCTCTTCCTGGACGACTCGGCGAAGGCGCCCGGCGAGGAGAAGCAGGTCGAG
This sequence comes from Kitasatospora sp. NPDC127111, assembly GCF_042677465.1. NCBI lineage: Bacteria > Bacillati > Actinomycetota > Actinomycetes > Kitasatosporales > Streptomycetaceae > Kitasatospora > Kitasatospora sp. NPDC127111. Next base: position 88,605 of record NZ_JBHXTG010000030.1, on the reverse strand, counting down.
GCGTACCGCAAGGTGCTGGAGGCGTTCCCGGAGGGCCGGGTCGTGGTCCGGGTGCTGGACGCGGGCGCGGACAAGCCGCTGGACTTCCTGACCCCGGCCGACGAGCCGAACCCGGCGCTCGGTGTGCGCGGTCTGCGGACGCTGCTGGAGCACCCGGAGGTGCTGCGGACCCAGCTGCGCGCGCTGGCGAAGGCCGCCGAGGGCCTGCCGGTCCACCTCGAGGTGATGGCCCCGATGGTGGCCGACCGGAAGGACGCCGAGGACTTCGCGGACGCCTGTCGCGAGGCCGGGCTGAACGCCAAGTTCGGTGCCATGGTGGAGATTCCGTCGGCGGCGCTGCGGGCGCGGTCGATCCTGCAGGAGGTGGAGTTCCTCTCGCTGGGGACCAACGACCTGGCCCAGTACACCTTCGCGGCCGACCGCCAGGTGGGCGCGCTGGCCCGGCTGCAGGACCCGTGGCAGCCGGCGCTGCTCGACCTGGTCGCGTTCTCGGCCGAGGCCGCCCAGGCCACCGGGAAGAGCTGCGGCGTCTGCGGCGAGGCGGCCTCGGACCCGCTGCTGGCGGTGGTCCTGACCGGTCTCGGGGTCACCAGCCTGTCCATGGGCGCGGCGTCGATCCCCTACGTGCGGACCACGCTGGCCAAGTACACGCTGGCGCAGTGCCGCCGGGCGGCCGAGGCGGCCCGGGCGGCGGACAGCGCCGAGGCGGCGCGGGCCGCGGCGCAGCAGGTGCTGTCCGGCGAGTAGCACCGGACCGCGGCGCGCCGTCGGGAGCGGCGGCGCGCCGGGACCGAGCCGTCGAAGGGGCGCCCCCGCCGTCGTGGGGGCGCCCCTTCGCCGTGCCGGGCGTCAGGCCTGGGCGGCCTGGCGCTCGCGGCGGAGCTGCTCGAAGAAGCGCAGGTGGTCGAGGTTGTCGACGGAGCCGGGGTTGACGGCCTGCTCCAGCGGGGTGCCGGAGAGCAGTCGCTTCACCGGGACCTCGATGCGCTTGCCGGTGAGGGTGTGCGGGAGGCCGCGGACGGCGATGACCTCGTCGGGGACGTGCCGCGGGGAGAGTTCGGTGCGCAGCGAGGTGCGGATGCGGCCGGTCAGGTCGTCGTCCAGGGTGGCACCAGGGGTGAGGACGACGAAGAGCGGCATCCAGTAGCCGCCGTCGGGCTCCTCCAGGCCGATGACCAGGGACTCGGCGATCTCGGGGAGGCGCTCGACGACCTCGTAGATGTCGGAGGAGCCCATCCGGACGCCCTGGCGGTTGAGGGTGGAGTCGGAGCGGCCGTGGATGATCACGGTGCCGCGCGAGGTGGCGGTGATCCAGTCGCCGTGGCGCCAGACGCCGGGGTACGTGTCGAAGTAGCTGTCGTGGTACCGGGTGCCGTCGGGGTCGTTCCAGAAGCCGGTGGGCATGGAGGGGATGGGCTTGGTGACGACGAGTTCGCCGACGGCGTCGGTGAGCGGGCGGCCCTGGACGTCCCAGGACTCGACGGCGGCGCCGAGGCAGGGTGCCTGGATCTCGCCGAGGTACACGGGCAGCGTGGGGACGCCGCCGACGAAGCAGGAGCAGACGTCGGTGCCGCCGCTGACGGAGGCGAGCCAGACGTCCTCCTTGACCTCGTCGTAGATCCAGCGGAAGCCGTCGGGCGGGAGCGGGGAGCCGGTGGTGCCGATGCAGCGGACGGCGGAGAGGTCGAGGTCGCGGCCGGGGTGGAGGTCGGCCTTGCGGCTGGCGATGACGTAGGCGGCCGAGGTGCCGAGGACGGTGGCGCCGGTGCGGGCGGCGACGGACCAGAGGGCGCCGGTGTCGGGGTGGCCGGGGCTGCCGTCGTAGGTGACGATCGTGGACCCGACGAGGAGGCCGGCGAGGAGGAAGTTCCACATCATCCAGCCGGTGGAGGTGTACCAGAGGAAGCGGTCCTCGGGGCCGAGGTCCAGGTGGAGGCCGGCCTGCTTGAGGTGCTCGACGAGGATGCCGCCCTGGCTCTGGACGATGGCCTTGGGCAGGCCGGTGGTGCCGGAGGAGTAGAGGACCCAGAGCGGGTGGTCGAAGGGGACGTACTCGTACGCCGGCTCGACGTCGTCGGCGACCAGGTCGTCCCAGTGCAGGGCGCCGTCGGGGGCGGGGGCGCCGAGCAGCGGGACGTGGACGACGGTGCGCAGGGTGGGGAGTTCGCGGCGGAGTTCGGCGACGACCTCGGTGCGGTCGTGGTCCTTGCCGCCGTAGTGGTAGCCGTCGACGGCGAAGAGGACGGCGGGTTCGATCTGCTGGAGGCGGTCGAGGACGCTGCGGGCGCCGAAGTCGGGGGCGCAGCTGGTCCAGACGGCGCCGACGGCGGCGGTGGCGAGGAGGGCGACGGCGGCCTGCGGGATGTTGGGCAGGTAGGCGCTGACGCGGTCGCCGGGGCCGATGCCGCGGGCGCGCAGGGCGGCGGCGAGGGAGGCGACCTGGCGGCGGAGCTCGGCCCAGGTGAGGGTGAGCGGCTGCTCGGTGGTCTCGTCGAGGTGGAGGACGGCCGGGCGGTCGTGGTTGGCCGGGTCCTCGGCGGCGCGCAGGGCGTGCTCGGCGTAGTTGAGGCGGGCGCCGGGGAACCAGCGGGCGCCGGGCATGGCCGGGTCGGCGAGGACGGCGTCCGGGGCCTGCTGGAAGCGGACGTCGAACCACTGGGTGACGGCGGTCCAGAAGCGGTCGAGGTCTTCGACGGACCAGGCGTGCAGGTCGGCGTAGCGGCGGGCCGCCTCGGTGTCGTCGGCGGTGGGGGCGAGCGGTGCGGCCGGTGCGCCGTGGTGCTCGGCGGCCCAGGCCTGGAACGCCACGAGGCCGGTGGCGGCGGCGCTCTCGGGGTTGGGGCGCCAGAGCGGCTGATCCTGGGGTGGGGTGCTCACGGTGGTGGTCTCCCGGCCGGTGGATGGGACGGGCGCGCTTGTGGCAGGGCCCGTCCGGTTGGGCTGTCGGTGCAGACCATGCCATGTGAGCGGCCCGCGCGCCAGGGTCCGCCGGGCGGACGCGCGGCTGGTCAGCCCGCTGCCGGGGGCCGGCCGCCGGGGGTGAACTCGCCGCGGAACCAGGAGCGGGAGACGTTGGTGTGGAAGTCCCAGGCGAGCCGGGTGTCGGGGGTGGCGAGCAGCCAGCCGTCGGTCTCCTCGGTGGGCTGCGAGGGCGGGAGGTCGGCGAGCGGGCGGGCGGGGAGCAGTCCGCAGAGGAAGACGAAGCGGCCGTGCGGGTCGGACGCGGTGGAGATCAGGGTGATGTCGGCGGAGTCGGCCAGGATTCCGGTCTCCTCCCGGAGCTCGCGGACGCAGGCCTGCTGCCAGGTCTCGCCGTAGTCGATGTAGCCGCCGGGGAAGGCGAGTTCGCCGTAGCCGGGTTCGATGGTGCGGCGGATGACGACCAGGGCGGGGTCGGAGTCGGGGCGGGTGACGGGGAGGACGGTGACCGCGACGGGCAGCGGGTTGCGGTAGCTGATCTCGGCGCAGCCGGGGCAGGTGCGGGGCCAGGCCTTGGTGTCGGCCGGGTAGGGCGTGCCGCACCAGTGGCAGTGGGAGTTGGGCCGGTTGCTCGTCCTGTTGACGTCTTGAGTGGTCATGGCCGGATGGTAGTGCGCGGGTGGGACCGGCGGCGCCGGTCAGCGGATCTCGTCCTCGCGGGTGGGGCGGAGGAGGGCGGGGTGGAGGAGCCGGGCGTCGCCGGCGTGGTAGGTGCGGGCGCGCGGGCCGCCGCGGGCGCCGCCGCGCTCGGTGGTGGTGCCGGTGCTCTCCACGAAGCCGGGGACGGAGAGGACCTTGCGGTGGAAGTTGCCGGGGTGGAGCTTCTCGTCCCAGACGGCCTCGTAGACGGCGCGCAGCTCGGGGATGGTGAAGTCGTGCTGGAGGAAGGCGGTGGCCAGCGGGCTGTACTCGATCTTGTCGCGGGCGCGGTCGAGGCCGTCGGCGAGGATGCGGGCGTGGTCGAAGGCCAGGGTGATCGGCGTGGACCGCTCGGGCTGGGGGCCGGTGGGCCCGTCGACGCCACCCCCGTGGGTGTCGACGGGCTCACCGGCTGCTCGTGACCGGCCGGTGGACGGCCGGAGTTCCAGGGCGCTGACGGGGTGCCAGGCGGCGGTCGCCGCGTCCGAGCCGGCCCGGGGGTCGGGCAGGTCGGGGGCGAAGGCCAGGTAGGCGACCGAGACGACGTGCATGCGAGGGTCCCGGTCGGGGGCGCCGTAGGTGCCGAGCTGTTCGAGGTGGATGCGGCTGAGGGCGGCCTCGGCGTCGGCGCTGCCGTGCAGGCCGGTCTCCTCGGCGAGCTCGCGGGCGGCGGCCTCGTCCAGGCCCTCCTCGCCGGCGCGCAGGAAGCCGCCGGGCAGGGCCCAGGAGCCCTGGTAGGGCGGGGCGGCGCGCTCGACCAGGAGGACGTGCAGGCTGCCGTGGCGCAGGGTGAGGGCGACGACGTCGACGGTGACCGCCACCGGGGTGTAGGCGCGCGGATCGTAGGCGGCCAGCCAGGCACGCTCGTCGACGCCGCCGGCTCCGGCGTCCGTACCGGCTCCGGCACCGGCATGCCGGCGGGCGTCCGTGCCGGTGTCGGTTTCGGCCGGGGGCTGCTCCGTGGTCATGGCCGGCTCCTCTCCGGTGCGGTTCTGCCGTGCGTGCGACGGTCGTCGTTCTCGGGATGAGCACAACGTAGCGACCCGTTGACTCTGCGGCAAATGATTTTCCGGGCGGCGCCCGGCCCGTCCCCTTCTCTAGGCTGTGAGCAGGGTCCCACCGTGAGGAAGGGGTCTTCGGTGACCGGGAAGGACTTCGCCGCGGCGCTGGCCGACGGCCCGCTGGTGCTGGACGGCGGGCTGTCGAACCAGCTGGCCGCGGCCGGGCACGACCTGTCGGACGAGCTGTGGTCGGCGCGGCTGCTGGCGGACGCCCCGGAGGCGGTCGTCGCCGCGCACCGGGCGTACTTCGAGGCGGGCGCGGAGGTCGCGATCACCGCGAGCTACCAGGCGAGCTTCGAGGGGTTCGCCCGGCGCGGGGTGGACCGGGCGGCGGCGGCCGGGCTGCTGGCGCGCAGCGTGGAGCTGGCCCGGGAGGCGGCGCGGCAGGTGGCGGGCGGGCGGCCGGGGGCGGGCCGGCCGCTCTGGGTGGCCGCGTCGGCGGGCCCGTACGGGGCGGTGCTGGCGGACGGGTCGGAGTACCGGGGGCGGTACGGGCTGACGGTGGGCGAGCTGGAGGCGTTCCACCGGCCGCGGCTGGAGGTGCTGGCGGCGGCCGGACCGGACGTGCTGGCGCTGGAGACGGTGCCGGACGCGGACGAGGCGCGGGCGCTGCTGCGGGCGGTGCGCGGGCTGGGTGTGCCGGCCTGGTTGTCGTACAGCGTGACCGGCGGGCGCACCAGGGCCGGGCAGCCGCTGGCGGAGGCCTTCGCCCTGGCGGCGGAGGCGGACGAGGTGGTGGCGGTCGGGGTGAACTGCTGCTCGCCGCGGGACGCGGACCGGGCGGTGGCACTGGCGGCGCGGGTGACCGGCAAGCCGGTGGTGGTCTACCCGAACAGCGGCGAGGACTGGGACGCCGCGGCGCGGGACTGGCGCGGTGAGCCGACGTTCCGCCCGACGGGGGTCCCGCCCGCCGGAGGCCGGGGGATGGTGACCGGCTGGCTGGCCGACGGAGCCCGGCTGGTGGGCGGCTGCTGCCGGGTGGGGCCGCGGGAGATCGCCGCGCTGGCCGCCGAGGTGGCGCGCGGCCGGGGCTGACGGCGTCGCCCCCGGCTTCCGCGGGTGTTACCGAGGGGGAAGGTGCACGGACCCGGGGAGGCCTGGCAGACTCATCCCGTTACCACTGCGGTCGACAATGTCGACCGCCTGTCAGCGCGGAGGTACCGAATGCCCGGCCCGATCCAGTCGCTCTCCCGGGCCGCCGCCATCATGCGCCTGCTGGCCGGCGGTGAGCGCCGCCTCGGTCTGTCCGAGGTCGCCACGGCGCTGGACCTGGCCAAGGGCACCGCGCACGGCATCCTGCGCACCCTGCAGCAGGAGGGGTTCGTGGAACAGGACCCGGAGAGCGGCAAGTACCAACTGGGCGCCGAGCTGCTGCGGCTGGGGCAGAGCTACCTGGACGTGCACGAGCTGCGGGCCCGCGCCCTGGTCTGGGCGGACGACCTGGCCCGGGCGGCCGGCGAGACCGTCTACCTGGGGGTGCTGCACCAGCAGGGCGTGCTGATCGTGCACCACGTGTTCCGCCCGGACGACACCCGGCAGGTGCTGGAGGTCGGCTCGATGCAGCCGCTGCACTCCACCGCGCTGGGCAAGGTGCTGCTGGCCTACGACCCGGTGGCCCGCGGGGAGCTGGGCGAGGGGCCGTTCGAGTCGTACACCGCGCGGACGCTGACCGAGCCGGCGGACGTGGACGCCGAGGCGGCGCTGATCCGGGAGCGGGGCTGGGCGGACTCGATCGAGGAGACCTGGGAGGGCGTGGCCTCGATCGGCGCGCTGATCCAGGACCGGCGGCGCAACCCGGTGGGCGCGGTCTGCGTCAGCGGCGCGGTGGAACGGGTCTGCGAGGACGGCTTCGTGAAGCCGTCGCTGGTCGCGTCGGTACGCAGCGCGGCCCGGGCGATCTCCCGGGACCTCGGGGCCGGCCGGTTCTGACGGCGCGGCGCGCGGAGCCCGCGCCGGACACCCCACGTTCACGCTGAGGCGCGGACAGGCAGCACGCCTGTCCGCGCCTTAGCGTTTTGTCCGTGTTCGTGGATAACCGACCGACTACTTCGGGTGAAGGGTCACAGCTGCGTAACCCGGCCTTGACGTGAAGGCGGCCCGGGGAGGAAGCTTCCGCATGACGGTCGACATTGTCGAACGATGGCCGAGCGGATCTCTCCCACAGAGCGCTCACCCGCACCGTGATCGCCCGGCCACCCGCCCCCACCCGCACCTCCGGGCCATATGGACAAGGGAGTCTTTGTGTCCGCGTTCTCCAACGGCGACATCTTCGTCGGCGAAACCCTCGGCACCGCCGCCCTGATTCTTCTCGGCGGCGGCGTCTGCGCCGCCGTGACGCTCAAGAAGTCGAAGGCCATCAACGCCGGCTGGCTGGCGATCACCTTCGGCTGGGGCTTCGCGGTGATGATCGCCGCCTACATGTCGGCTCCGAAGTCCGGCGCCCACCTCAACCCGGCCGTCACCCTCGCCCTCGCCGTCAAGAGCGGCGAATGGGGCGACGTTCCGCTCTACCTCGGCTCGCAGCTGCTCGGCGCGATGATCGGCGCCGTCCTCGTCTGGGCCACCTACCTCGGCCAGTTCAACGAGAACAAGGAGCCGACCCTGGGCATCTTCTCGACCGGTCCCGAGATCCGGAACCCCGTCCAGAACATGCTCACCGAGATCATCGGCACCTTCGTGCTCTGCTTCGCGATCCTCACCCAGAGCACCAACGAGGGCCTGGGCAAGTCCGGCCTCGGCATCCTGATCGTCGCGTTCACCGTCGTCGGCATCGGCCTCTCGCTCGGCGGCCCGACCGGCTACGCCATCAACCCGGTCCGCGACCTGGGCCCGCGCATCGTCCACTCGCTGCTGCCGATCCCGAACAAGGGCGGCTCCGACTGGTCCTACGCCTGGGTCCCGGTGGCCGGCCCGATCGTCGGCGGCCTGCTGGCCGGCGGTCTGTACAACGCCATGTTCTAAAGCCGGCCATCTTCGCCGGGCCAGGCTTCGCCCCACCCGAGTTCGGGGACTGACCCGAGAGTCGGACCCACCCACCCGAATCCCCCAACCTTGAGCCGAGGACCCTCATGACCTCCACTGGCACGGGCAACTACATCGCCGCGATCGACCAGGGCACCACCTCCAGCCGCTGCATCATCTTCGGTGCGGACGGGCGGATCGTCGCCGTCGACCAGCAGGAGCACCGGCAGATCTTCCCCCAGCCCGGTTACGTCGAGCACGACGCCGCCGAGATCTGGACCCGGGTCCAGTCGGTCGTCCGCGGCGCGCTGGAGAAGGCCGGTCTGACCAAGGACGACATCCGCGCGATCGGCATCACCAACCAGCGCGAGACCACCGTCCTGTGGGACAGGAACACCGGCGAGCCGGTGCACAACGCGCTGGTCTGGCAGGACACCCGCACCGAGGCGCTCTGCCGCGAGCTGGGCCGCAACGTCGGCCAGGACCGCTTCCGCCGCGAGACCGGCCTCCCGCTGGCCAGCTACTTCGCCGGCCCGAAGATCCGCTGGCTGCTGGACAACGTCGAGGGCCTGCGCGAGCGCGCCGAGGCCGGCGACATCCTGTTCGGCACCATGGACACCTGGGTGATCTGGAACCTCACCGGCGGCGTCGACGGCGGCAAGCACGTCACCGACGTCACCAACGCCAGCCGCACCATGCTGATGAACCTGCACACCCTGCAGTGGGACGAGAAGATCGCCGAGTCGATGGGCGTGCCGCTGTCCGTCCTGCCGGAGATCCGCTCCTCCGCCGAGGTCTACGGCGAGGCCGTCGGCGACCTGGCCGGCGTCCCGGTCGCCTCCGCGCTGGGCGACCAGCAGGCCGCGCTGTTCGGCCAGACCTGCTTCGACAAGGGCGAGGCCAAGTCGACCTACGGCACCGGCACCTTCCTCCTGCTGAACACCGGCGAGGACGTCGTCAACTCCTACCACGGCCTGCTGACCACGGTCGGCTACCGGATCGGCGACCAGAAGCCGGTCTACGCCCTGGAGGGCTCGATCGCCGTCACCGGCTCGCTCGTCCAGTGGCTGCGCGACCAGCTCGGCATCATCTCCACCGCCGCCGAGATCGAGACCCTCGCCAACACCGTCGAGGACAACGGCGGCGCCTACTTCGTCCCGGCCTTCTCCGGCCTGTTCGCCCCGTACTGGCGCTCCGACGCCCGCGGTGTGATCGCCGGCCTGACCCGGTACGTCACCAAGGGCCACCTGGCCCGGGCCGTCCTGGAGGCCACCGCCTGGCAGACCCGCGAGGTCGTCGACGCCATGCAGAAGGACTCCGGCGTCGAGCTCACCGCCCTCAAGGTCGACGGCGGCATGACCAGCAACAACCTGCTCATGCAGAACATCGCCGACGTCCTGGACGCCCCGGTCGAGCGCCCGTACGTGGCCGAGACCACCGCGCTCGGCGCCGCCTACGCGGCCGGCCTGGCGGTCGGCTTCTGGAGCGACCTGGACACCCTGCGGGCCAACTGGCACCGCGCCGCCGAGTGGACGCCGCGCATGGACGAGGCCACCCGGGAGCGCGAGTACAAGAAGTGGCTCAAGGCCGTGGAGCGCACCATGGGCTGGGTGGAGGAGGAAGAGCAGAGCTGACCGCGAAGCCGGTCGGGGCCCCGTGCCCCGACCGGCTTGCCCCCGTTTCACCGGCCCGCCGCACCGGGCCGACCGGCCTCTCCGCAGGGGCCGCACCGCACACCGAGAGGAGTAACGGCGCCGCCCGACCCGCGTCGCCGTAACACACACCATGGCAACCATCCCGACCCTGGGCGCCGAGCGCACCGCCGGCCGCACCGCCTCCCGCGCCGACACCCGCGAGCTGCTGGGCAAGGCCACCTACGACCTGCTGGTGATCGGGGGCGGCATCCTCGGCACGGCCGTCGCCTGGACGGCCTCCCAGGCGGGCCTCAAGGTCGCCATGGTCGACGCCGGCGACTTCGCCGGTGCCACCTCCAGCGCCTCCTCCAAGCTGGTCCACGGCGGTCTGCGCTACCTGCAGACCGGCGCGGTCAAGCTGGTCGCCGAGAACCACAAGGAGCGCCGCGCGCTCGCCACCGACGTCGCCCCGCACCTGGTCAACCCGTTGACCTTCTTCGTGCCGGTCTACAAGGGCGGCCCGCACAGCGCCCCCAAGCTCGGCGCCGGCGTCTTCCTCTACTCGGCGCTCTCCGCCTTCCGCGACGGCATGGGCCGGGTCTCCACCGCCGCCCACGCCGCCCAGCAGGTGCCCGCGCTGCGCACCGAGGGCCTGCGCTCGGTGGCCGTCTACGGCGACCACCAGATGAACGACTCGCGCGTCGCGGTGATGACCGTGCGCGCCGCCGTCGACGCCGGCGCCGTGGTGCTCAACCACGCCGAGGTCACCGGCCTGCGCTTCACCGGCGGCCGGGTCACCGGCGCCGAGCTGAGGGACCGCCTGGACGGCACCGAGTTCGGCGTCAACGCCCGCCTGGTGCTCAACGCCACCGGCCCCTGGGTCGACCACCTGCGCAAGATGGAGGACGCCGGCGCCGCGCCGTCGATCCGCCTCTCCAAGGGCGCGCACGTCGTCGTCAAGCGCCGCGCCCCGTGGCGCGCCGCGCTCACCATCCCGATCGACAAGTACCGCGTCTCCTTCGCCATCCCGTGGGAGGACCACGTCCTCCTCGGCACCACCGACGAGGAGTACACCGGCGACCCGCAGGACGTCCGCGCCACCGAGGCGGACATCGACCAGATCATGGGCGAGGCCGCGCACGCGATCCGCGACGAGCACCTCGACCGCGACCTGATCACCTACGCCTTCGCCGGCCTGCGCGTGCTCCCCGGCGGCCCCGGCGACACCGCCGCCGCCAAGCGCGAGACCGTCGTCACCGAGGGCAAGGGCGGCATGCTGTCCGTCGCCGGCGGCAAGTGGACGACCTACCGGCACATCGGCCGCACCGTGCTGGAGAAGCTGGCCCACGTGCCCGGCACCAGCCTCGGCGAGGACATGTCCCCGATCGCCCCGACCGTGCCGCTGCCCGGCGTCGGCGCGCCGAACGCCGTCGCGCACCGCCTGCTGATCGACCGCGAGCCCGGCTCCCGCATGGAGCCGCTGGTCGCCAAGCACCTGGCCAGCCACTACGGCACGCTCTCCTTCGAGATCGCCCGCCTGATCGACGAGAACCCGGAGCTCGGCCGGCCGATCCACGAGGACGGGCCGGACGTCTGGGCGCAGGTCGCCTACGCCGCCGACAACGAGTGGGCCTACACCACGGACGACGTGCTGCGCCGCCGCACCACGATGACCGTACGCGGCCTGGACACCCCGGAGATCCGGGCCGAGGTCGACGCCTTCCTCGCGAAGCGCGGTACCAAGTGAGCACAGCCTCGCGAAGCGCGGTACCAAGTGAGCACAGCCTCGCGAAGCGCGGGACCAAGTAGGCACAGCCTCGCGAAGCGCGGCGCGAAGTAAAGGGTGACCCGATCGAGTGGTTCGTCGTCGTCCGCCCGCTCGGGACCAGCTGATGGCGGCGGGGCGGCCGGTCGCGGTCGCGCTGGCGGCCGTGCTCTCGGCCGCCCTGCTGGCCGGCTGCTCGGACGACGGCGCGCAGGACCGGCGGCTCGCGTTCGCCGCCGACTACGCCGCCCACCCGCACCTGAAGGTCACGGGCTGCCCCGTGCCGGAGACGCTGGGCCTGGTCCAGCAGGTGGTGTGGCGGCTCGCCGACGGCTCCGCGGAGCGGCTGGCGCCGCTGGCCGCCGCCGAGGGGTCGGCCGACGGACGCCGGGCCGCGGCCGAGGCGTGGGTGCGCGACTACGCGCGGGGCGCCGCCGGCGAGGTCACCGCCGACTTCGGCGACGACCCGGCCGAGCGGCAGACCGTGCGGCTCACCTTCCACGGGACCGGCCAGGTGAAGGAACTGACGCTTCGCCCGGACGGTCCGGACGGCGGGGCCGGCTGGCGGGTGCTGCTCGCCTGACCCCGCGCCGCCGGCAACACGGAACGGGCGGGCGCCCCCTCGCGGAGCGCCCGCCCGTTCGCGTGTCCGGGGTCGGCTAGATGATCAGGCTGAGCGGCATGATCAGGGCTATCGCGACCACCGAGATCACGGTCTCCATCACCGACCAGGACTTCAGGGTCTGACCGACGCTCATCCCGAAGTACTCCTTCACCAGCCAGAAGCCGGCGTCGTTGACGTGCGAGAAGAACAGCGATCCGGCTCCGATCGCCAGCACCAGCAGCGCCGCGTGGGTGGAGGACATGCCGGCCGCCAGCGGGGCCACGATGCCGGCCGCGGTGATGGTGGCGACCGTCGCCGAGCCGGTGGCCAGCCGGATCAGGACGGCGATCAGCCAGCCGAGCAGCAGCGCCGAGACGTGCCACTTGCCCGACCACTCGCTGACCGCGTTGCCCACGCCGACGTCGATCAGGGTCTGCTTGAAGCCCCCGCCCGCGCCGACGATGAAGACGATGCCGGCGATCGGCGCGAGCGACCGGCCCACGGTCTCGGCGATCCGCTCCTTGGAGAAGCCGGCCGCCCGGCCCAGCGTCACCATGCCGAGCAGGGTCGCGGCGAGCAGCGCGATCAGCGGCGAGCCGATGAAGTCGAACACCCGCTGGGCCATCGCCTTCGGATCGTCGATGACGACGTCGGCCAGCGCCTTGCCGAGCATCAGCACGACCGGCAGCAGGATGGTGGCCAGCACGGCGCCGAAGGACGGCGTCCGCTCGTGCTCCGCGGTCTCCACCGGGGCGGTGGTCTCCGGCACGGCCAGCGGGCCCACCCAGCGCTCGGCGAGCCGGGCGAACAGCGGCCCGGCGATGACCAGGGTCGGGACGGCGATCAGCAGGCCGAGCGCCAGGGTGACGCCGAGGTCCGCCTTCAGCGCGTCGACGGCGACCAGCGGGCCCGGGTGCGGCGGGACGAGGCCGTGCAGCACCGAGAGGCCGGCCAGCGCGGGGATGCCGATCCGCATCAGCGGGACGCCGCCGCGGCGCGCGACCAGCAGCACGATCGGGATCAGCAGGACGACGCCCACCTCGAAGAAGAGCGGCAGGCCGAGCACCGCCGCGATCAGCGCCATCGCCCACGGCAGCGCCCTGGGCCCGGAGCGGGAGAGCACGGTGTCCGCGATGGTGTTCGCCCCACCGGAGTCGGCGAGCAGCTTGCCGAGCATCGCGCCCAGCCCGATCAGCAGGCCGACACCGGCCACGGTGGAGCCGAAGCCGGTCGAGAAGCTGGACAGCAGCTTGTCGAACGGAGCGCCGGCGACGGCGGCCAGCAGGCCCGAGCCGAGCGTCAGGGCGAGGAACGGGTGCAGCTTCAGCTTGGTGATCAGCAGCACGATGGCGCCGATGCTCAGCAGCACCGCGATCAGCAGCTGGGAGTCGCTGCCGGTGTGCGGCAACGCCGGTGGGGCGGCGGCCGCGAGGAGGGGGGTGCGGGTCACGCGAGGTCTCCATTGACGGGCCGCAGCAGTGCCACGGCCATCTCGACGAGTTCTTCGGGGGACGGTCCGACGTCCAGGACGGCGCCGCGCTCGTCCGCCCCGAGTGGTTCCAGGGCGGCGTACTGCGAGTCGAGCAGCGACGGCGGCATGAAGTGGCCGCTGCGGTGGGCGAGCCGGTCCCCGACCAGCTCGTGACCTCCGCTGAGGTGCAGGAAGAAGGCGCCCGGGCAGGCCGCGCGCAGGGTGTCGCGGTAGCGGTGCTTCAGCGCCGAGCAGGTGACCACGCCGCCGGTGCCGGCCTCGGTCCGCTCCTTGAGCCAGCCGCCGATGGCCCGCAGCCAGGGGGCGCGGTCCGCGTCGTCCAGCGGGACGCCGGCCGACATCTTGGCGATGTTGGCCGGCGGGTGGAAGTCGTCCGCCTCGGCGTGGGGGAGGCCGAGGCGGTCTGCCAGGAGGCGGGCCAGGGTGGTCTTGCCGACACCGGAGACGCCCATCACCACGACCGTGAGGGGGCCGGGGGTGGTGGGTGCCGGAGTGTCGTGGTTCTCGTCGCTGAGAGCCATGGGTGGTGCTCCTTCGTTGCCAGGCCGCCACTATCGTCCCAAAGATATGACGTATTCAAGTGACGGAAACCAAATCGTCATACTTTTGGCGAGCCGGCGGGGAGCCGGGCCCGACGCGGGCGCGCCGGGCCCGGGCGTCTAGGCTGGGCGGATGGAGATCCAGGGGCTGCCCGGCCGACTGCTCGACGAGCTCGGACCGGCCATCGCGTCCGGGGAGCTGCCCGAGGGCGCGGTCCTGCGCGGCGAGGAACTGGAGGAGCGGTTCGGGGTGTCGCGGACGGTGGTCCGCGAGGCGGTGCGGATCCTGGAGGGGATGCGCATGGTGGCGTCCCGGCGCCGGGTGGGCATCACCGTCCAGCCGAAGTCCGCCTGGGACGTCTTCGACCCGCTGGTGATCCGCTGGCGGCTGGCGGGCAGCGACCGGCCGGCCCAGCTGCGCTCACTGGGCTCGCTGCGGGTGGCCGTGGAGCCGGCCGCCGCCGCACTCGCCGCACGGCACGCCAGCGACGACGAGCGCCGTGAACTCAGCGCGCTAGCCGTTGAGTTGACCGTGACGGCGCGCGCCGCGGACCTGGAGACCTTCCTCCGGCACGACATCGCCTTCCACTCCGTCGTGCTGAAGGCCTCCGGCAACGAGATGTTCGCCCACCTCGGGGACACCGTCGGGGCGGTGCTGACCGGCCGCACCGAGTACCATCTGATGCCCCATCAGCCGGAGCCGTACGCGATCCGGCTGCACCGCGAGGTCGCGGAGGCGATCTGCGCGGGGGACGCGGAGCACGCGGAGCGGGCGATGCGGACGATCGTGACGGGTGCGCTGGAGGAGCTCGACCAGCAGCTGGGCCGGGACGCGCCCTGAGCCCGGCTTGAGGCTTTCCGGAGCAGATCACACCATTTGACGGCACTTCGGGGAATTCGGGCGCATAGTCGGGGTGCGGCGGGGCAGAGTAGGCGTGCAGGGGCGCGTTTCGCGCGCCCGGCCCGCACACCCCGACACCGTGACGCGCCTGGGGGTCGCCCGATGTCCGTCGCACGCCGTCGCCGCCGCCTGCCCGACGAGGTGCGCACCGCCGCCGTCCGGGCGGTGCTCTGCCTGGCGTTCACCCTGGTCGGCCTGCTGGTCGCGACGCTGGCCTCGTACGCGGACAGCTGGTTGTTGACACCCGCGCTGATGGCGATGGGGATCGGGGTGTTCGGTTCGATGTGGTGCCTGCTGGAGCTCCTGATCTCGCGCCAGATCGCCGCGCAGCGGATGCGCGGGCCGAACTCCGCCTCCCCGATGGCCGGCAGCCGGGCGGCCGGACCCGCACCGCAGGCCCGGCCGCCACAGCCCAGGGCGCGTCAGGCCAGCGCGCGGTAGTGGCTGGTCAGCCGGCCGTCGTCGGCCAGGACGTGGAAGACCAACTGCGGAGGGTGGTCGAAGCGGATCTCGGTCTCGCCCTCGCAGGGCAGGGTGACGGTGGAGACCACGCCCGGCGCCACCAGCAGCGGCAGTCCGGCGAAGGTGGTGGCCGCCCCGGTGTGCGAGTGGCCGCAGAGCAGCGCCCGCACCCGGGGGTGGCGGGCCAGCACCTCGGCGAGCCGCTCCTCCCCGAACTGGCGGATCGGGTCGACGTACGGCAGGTGGAGGGTGACCGGCGGGTGGTGGAAGGCGACCAGCGCCGGGAGCTCCTGGCGGCCTTCGGCGAGGGTGCGGTCCAGCCAGCCGAGCGTCTCCTCGTCCAGCAGGCCGTCGTCCCGCCCGGGAATCGAGGAGTCGAGCATCAGCACGTCGGCGCCGGGCAGCCGGTGCGGCCGGTTGACCGGCTCCTCCCCCGGTGCCTCGCCGAGCAGCACCTCGCGGTAGGGCGAGCGGCGGTCGTGGTTGCCGGGGCAGATCAGCACCGGGTGCCGGGAGGCCAGCACCTCGGCGACCTGCTCGTACTCCTCGGGCAGGCCGTGGTCGGCGAGGTCGCCGGTGACGAGCACCGCGTCCAGCGGGCCGGGCAGGGCGTCGAGGTACGCCATCACCTGCTCGGCCCGCCGCCGGGCGCGCTTGCCGTCGTCCCCGTGGTGGACCTGGCCGAGGTGGATGTCACTGAGGTGAGCGATCGTCAGCATGGGCCCCACGCTACGGCGGTCACGACGGGGCGGGAACCTCCGCCGGCCGCTTGAACATCCGGGTGGCGGTGATCTCGCCGTGGATGGCCGGACCGTCCGGGTCGGGCGCGGCGGGCAGGCCCGGGCGCAGGTGCTCCTCCACCGAGATGTACTTCAGGCCGGCCCGCAGGTCGGCGTCGTTGCGCAGCCGGATGACCAGCGGGAACTCGGCGAGCGCGGTGGTGTCGAACAGGCCGGTGGTGTAGATCAGCTGGACGCCGAGCGCGTCGGCGACCGCCCGCTGGAGCTCCAGCAGGTAGGTGGCGTTGGCGCGGCCGATCGGGTTGTCCAGGAAGAGCGTTCCGGCGTGCCGCAGCTGGGACTGGCCGCGGTCGTTGGCGCGCAGTGCGGCCATCGTGCAGTAGAGCGCGATGGCGGCGGTGAGCAGCTGGCCGCCGGAGAACACGTCGGACATCTGGCCGACGCCGACCCGCTCGGCGCGCAGCACGGCGTCCGGCTTGAGGATCTCGACGCTCACGCCGCGCGGGCCGATCGCGGCGGCGACGCCGCGCAGCAGCAGGGACATGCCGTCGCGGCGCAGGTCGCTGTTCTTCTTGACGGCGGCGCGGGTGGCTTCGTCGATCACCTCGCCGAGGCGCTCGACCAGGGTGGCGTGGTCCGGGTCCTCGAAGCGGATCCGCAGGAACTCCTGGCCGGACCACTCCCCCAGGCCCTCAGGGAGGCGGGAGAGCCGCTGGGCGGCGCGCAGGGTGGTGAGCGAGGACTCGACCAGGCCGCGCAGGCGGTCCACGATCGAGCCGCGGTTCTTCTCCAGCTGGGCGAGCTCGTCGGTGAGCACGCGCAGCCGGGGGGCGAAGGCGGTGGCCCAGGCGGCGGCGTGGTCGGGCAGGGCGGCGGCGGGCAGTTCGCGGATCTGCTGGCGGGCCGGGGTGCGGACGGCCTCGTAGCGGGCCGCGTTGGCGTGCCGGACGAGCGCGTCGGAGGCGTCGCGGACGGCGAGTTCGGCGGAGGACAGCTCGCCGGCGGCGGTGCGCAGGGCGCGGCGGGCCTCGGCGGCGGCGGTGCGGGCGTCGGCGAGGCCGCCGAGGTAGGGCTCGGCCGGCTGGCCGTCGTCGTCCGGCTGCTCGCGCAGGCCGTCGCGGAGCTGACCGGCGTGCTCGTCGAAGTCGGCGGCGGCGGCCTGGGCGGCGTCGAAGGTGCGCTGCAGGTCGGCGAGGGCGGTGCGGGCGGTGTCCACCGTCTCCCGGCGCTCGGCGAGGCGGGTGGTGGCGGTGCGCAGCAGGGCCTGGGCGTGTTCGGGGTCGGTGGGGACGAGGTCCTCGGGCAGCTCGGTGTGGGCCTCGCCGTCGGCGGGGGCGGAGCGTTCGGCCTCGCCGCGCAGCCGGCCGAGCTGCTCGCTGGCGGCGGCGGAGCGGGCCTCGAGGGTGGCGACGAGCTCCTCGGCGCGGGCGGCGGCGGCCTGGCGGGCCGGGCCATCGGCGCCGTCGGGGCTGCCGAGCAGTTCCTCGGCGCGGGTGCGGACCTTGTTGGTGAGGCGGTCGAGTTCGGCCGCGGCGGCGGCCTCGTCGCCCTCGGCGCGGGCCTGTTCGGCACGCAGGTCGGCGCCGACGCCGACCTTCTCGTACAGCTGGGAGGCGGCGCGGTAGGCCTCGCGCAGGGCCGGCAGCGCGGTGGGCGCGACGTCGGCCTCGGGCTCGTCGGCCTGCTCGGCGGCGGGGATCTCGGCGCGCTCGGCGCGCAGGGTGCGGGCGGTGCGGCGGGCGTCGTCGGCGGCGCGCTGGGCGGCGCGGCGGTCCTCGTCGCAGGTGCGGGCGCGTTCGGCGCAGAGGGCCTGGCGGCGGTCGCACTCGGCGGCGTCGTCGGCGAGTTCGCGCTGGCGGCGGGTCCAGCCGGCGCGTTCGCGCAGCCGGAAGGCGAGGCCGGAGAGGGCGTCGGCGCGGCGGCGGGCGCGCTGGGCGGTCTCGCGGTGCTCCTCGTGGGCGGAGGCGGCGACGGCGTGGTCGGTCTCGGCCTCGTCGTGGTCGGCGCGCAGGGTGGCGAGGGTGGCGGCGGCCTGCTCGGCGTGCTCGCGGGCGGCCTCGGCGGCGGCGGCGAGTTCGGCGAGGGTGCCGGGCGGGCAGTTGGCGTGCCAGGAGGCGAGGCGGGCGGCGAGGGCGCGGTCGCCGCCGAGGCGGGCGGCGAGTTCGCGGATGTGTTCCTCGCGGGCGGTGGCGCGGGCGCGCAGTTCGCGGCGCTCGCCGTCGGCGGCGGACTCGTCGTGCATGGCCGGGTTCGGCGGCACGAGGAAGAACGCGGGCTCGTCGGTGATCGGGGCGATCAGCGAGGCGGCGGCGCCGACGGCCACGGTGGAGCGCGGCAGCAGGGCGGCGGACCGCAGGGCCTCGCGGGCCCGCTCCAGGGAGTTGGGATCGGTGATGACGACGCCGTCGACCAGCTCGGGGCGGGCGGCGAGGATCGCCTCGTGGTCGGCCGGGTCGACGGACTGGGCGAGGTAGCGCCAGCCGGGCAGGGCGGGGATGCCGTGCTCGGCGAGGTACTCGACGGTGGCGAGGACGTCCGGGCCGGGCGGCAGCAGGCCGCCGTCGCCGAGGGCGGCGAGGATGCGGGAGTCGTCGGCGGCGGCGGTGCGCAGGTCGAACAGGGTGCGTTCGGCGGTGGCGATGGCCTCGTCGAGCAGCTCGCGCAGGTACTCGGCGTTGCGGTCGAGGACGGCGGGGGTGAGGAAGCCGGCGTCCTCCTCCGCGCCGTCCTGGTAGGGGGTGAGGGAGAGCAGGTCGGCCAGCCGCGGCTCGGTGGCGAGCAGGGCGGCGGTGCGCTGCTCGGCGGCGTGCGCGAGGGCGGCGGCCTTGCGGGCGTCGCCGGCGCGTTCGGCGGCGAGTTCGGCGCGGCCGGTGGCGGCGGCGGCCTCGCGCAGCCGGGCGGCGGCGGACTCGGCGGCGGTCCGGGCCTGGGCGAGCGCGGCGGCGGCGGTCTTCTCGACGTCGGCGGCGTGCAGGGCGGCGCGGGCCGGGTCGACGTCCCCGTCGGCGTCGATCCAGCCGGCCTCGACGGCGGCCTCGGTCTCCTGCTCGACCTCGGCGAGGCGCTGGCGCAGGTGCTCGGCCTCGCTGCGGGCCTTCTGGGCGGCGGTGGCGGCCTCGGTGGCGTCGTTCTGGGCCTTGGCGCCGTCGGCCTGCAGCTCGCCGGCGCGCTGCTCCTCGGTGTCGGCGCGGGCTTCGGCGGCCGCGGCGGCGGCTTCGAGGGCGCGGGCCAGGGCGGTGGCGGCGCGGGCACGGGCGGCGAGCGCGGGGGCGGCGTCGAGCTCGGCCTCGCGGATCGCGGCGGCGACCCGGGCGACCCGGTCGGCGGCGGCGCGCTGGCGCAGCACGGCCTCGGCGGCCTGCCAGGCGGAGTGCAGGGTGCGGGCGTCGGTGAGTTCGCGGCGCAGGGCGGCGGCCTCGGCGGTGGCGGCGGCCAGGCCGAGGGTGGCGTGCCGGTGGGTGAGTTCGGCGGTGATCAGGGTGTGCCGGGTGCGGTCGGCCTCGGCCGCGGTGACGGCGCTCGCGGCGGCGGCGACCTCGATCGCGAGGTCCTGGGCGCGGTCGCGCTCGGCGGTGGCGCGGGAGGCGAGGGCGTGGGCGAGCCGGCGGGTGCGGCGCTCGGCGGTGCGGTGGGCCTCGCGGACGGTCTCGCGGGCGGTGGTGGCCTCGGCGATCCGCTCCAGCAGGTCGAGCGAGCCGGCGGTGAAGTCGCGTTCGGCGGTGAGCTCGGCGCGGCGGCCGAGCTTGGCGGCGAAGCCGTGGACGAGGTCGGCGAGGCCGTCGGTGTCACGGGTGTCGGTGACGGCGCGCAGCAGCAGGTCGGTGAAGTCGCTGTCGTGCTTGACCGCGAAGAGGCCGGCCGCCTCGCCCTCGTCGGCGTTCATCTCGCGCTGGTAGCGGAAGAGTTCGGGGTCGAGGCCGAGGTCGCCGAGGTGTTCCGTCCAGCGGTCGTGGCCGTCCTCGAAGACCAGGTCGAGGTACGGGTGGGCCTTGCCGGCCTCGGTGAGCGCGTCGCGGAAGCCCTTCATGGTGCGGCGGCGGCCGCGGGCCTTCTGGTCGCCGGCCAGGCTGACCCGCTCGGCGACCGGGAGGGAGTCCAGGGTGAGGCCGGGGCCGGGGCGGAAGGAGTACCAGGTCTCGGCGAACTTGCGCGGATCGGAGGAGACCTGGCGGCCGCGCCACTCGCTGACCTTGCCGACCACGATCAGCTCGCCGGTGACGGTGTGCTGCCACTCCAGGGCGACGTGCCCGCAGTCGTCGGCGAGCAGGAACTTGCGCAGCACGCCGGAGCTGGCGCCGCCGAGGGTGTTGCGGTGGCCGGGGAGCATCACCGAGAAGATCAGCTTGAGCAGGACGGACTTGCCGCCGCCGTTCTCCAGGAAGAGCACGCCGGCCGGGGCGGGGCGGCGGACCGGGCCGTCGGTGTCCTCGCCGAACAGGCCGATCTGCTGCGGGGCCGGGTCGGCGACGGGCTCGCCGACGCCGCGCAGGTCGAGCACCGTGTCGGCGTAGCGGGCGCCGGCCGGTCCGATCGAGTAGAGGCGGACCCGGTTGAGCTCGTACATGTGCGGCGGTTCTCCAGGAGGTGCGGGGTGGTGAGGAGGCTCAGAGCGAGTGGAACGGCAGGCCGGCGTCGGCGACCAGCTCGTCGCCGAGGTCCGGCGGCAGCAGGCTGGCGGTGCCGTCGGAGACCGGGACGATGCCGAGGTCGAGCAGCTCGGCCATGGCGGCGCTTCCGGCCAGGTCGCGGACCTGGAGCTGGTAGCGGGCGGTGGTGCGGTAGGTGCCGCCGGCGTCGTCGGAGGTCTTCTGCAGGAAGCCGGAGTCGACCAGGAACATCACCGCCTTGGCGACGATGCCGATGGTCGAGCCGGAGAGCCGGCGGGCGTCCTTGGTGGCGCCGGTGGCGGTGCGGCGGGCCCAGACGCGCCACGCGGCCTCCAGCCCGGGGGCGTCGCTCTGCGGGTCGGTGTTGGCGCCGTCGGCCTCGGCCTGCTCCTCCAGCCGGCGGCAGGCCTGGCGGACGAAGGAGTCGACGCCGTTGACGGTGATCCGGCCGAGGTAGCCGTCGTCGGCGAGGTCCTCGGGGCGGGGGAAGGCCATCGCGGCGACGGCGAGGTGGGCCAGGCCGTGCAGGAAGCGGTCGGTGGACTCGGAGGCGGCGCGGCGCGAGTAGTCGCCCATCCGGACGGCGAAGACCGAGTCCTCGGCGGCGGCGACGGCCATGCCGGCTCGCGGCGAGACCTCCAGCACGACCAGGCCCATGCCGGTGGCGACGGCGTCGGCGAGCCGGGCGAACGGCGGGTCCTCGCGGTGGCGGCGGACCAGCTCGGCGTACTCGGCGTCGCGGGCGGGGAGCAGCTTGGCCTGGAGACCGAAGGAGACCAGCCGGGCGGCGTCGGCCACGTCGGCCGGGGTGATCGCGGCCGGCGCGGCGGGCTCGCCCTCGGGCGCCCAGGACGTGTCGTGGTGGGTCGTCACGGGCGGTGCTCCTCGGGGGTGTTGCCACTGGTACGGAAGATCTGACGGTGCGTGGTGCGGCGGGCCCGGCGGGCCCGGCGGGTCGTCAACCCGCGTCCTTGCGGTCGGCCGCCATGCCGGCCGCGTCGAGCAGGGCGCTGCCGACGATCAGGTCGGCGCCGCCGAACTCCGGGTCGCGCAGCGGGGTGCCGTCGTCGACGGCGAAGAGCAGCCGCTCCTCGCCCTGCCGGTAGGCGGTGCCGACCGGCGGGCTGGCCGCGTGGACGGCGAGCAGCGCCACCAGGTAGGGGAGCTCCGGGTCCTGCTCGCGGGCGTCGGCGAGCAGGCCGGAGAGCCGGCGCGGCGCGTCGGCCGGGAGGTCGAGCAGCTCCAGCGCGGCCTCCAGCTGCGCCTCGGAGAAGCGGCTGTCGTCGGGGGTGGCGACGAGGTCGGGGTCGGGCAGCTCGGCGCCCAGGTGTTCGCGCTCGACCGGCGGGGTGAGCAGCAGGTCGACCAGGTCGGCGACCCGGACGGAGACGGGGGTGCGCAGGCCGGTGCCGCGGGCGAAGAAGGCGCCGGTGGGCCGGACGGCCTGCTCCACCGGCAACCGCAGCACGGGCGCGAGCAGCTGGCCGTAGAGGTCGATGCCGCTGCGGGCGCCGGGCGTGGCGAAGGCCTGGCGGTCCTGCTCGGCGCGGAACAGCGGCCCGGCCTCCAGCAGGCGGGTCTGCAGCTGGGTGTGGCGGCGGATGCAGTCCTTGACGATGTCGACCAGCTCGGCGGCGCGGCGCTTGTGCTCCGGCTCCTCGGCCTCGTCGCGGGCCTTGCGGATGTTGGTGAGAATCGCGTTCTCGTGCCGGTAGCGGTCGGCGATGTGGTCGAGCGCCTCGTCGATGAGGTCGGGGATGGCCCGCATCCAGTCGACGGCGCGCACGTTGCGCCGGGTGGCGTCGAGGGCGCGGCGCAGCGTCTCGGCGTACTGGACGGTGCGGTAGCGGGCCTGCTCGGCGGCGAGCTGGGCGTCGGCCAGGCGGCCGCGGCGGATCAGCACCTCGAGCTTGACCTCGGCGGCGATCTGGGCCGAGGTGACGTCGGTGTCGAGCGCGCCGACCAGGACGTTGACCGCTTCGTCGGTGGTGCGCAGGTAGACGCCGCCGTCCGGGCCGGGCACCTCCTCGATCAGCTTGAAGTCGTAGTCGCGGCGGACGTACTCGCCGTCCGGGCCGAAGGTGCCGTAGACGGCGCGGAAGCCGCGGTCGACGCTGCCGACGTTGATCAGCGACTCGAGCACCCAGCGGGCGACCCGCTCGTGCTCGGCGGTGGGCCGGCCGACGGCCTGGGCGGCGACCCGGGGCAGCAGCCGGGCGAGCACTATGTCGCGGTCGGCGCCGGTGTCGAAGTCCATGTGCAGGGTGACCAGGTCGATCGCGGCGAGGCCGACCTCGGCCATCGCGTAGCCGCGGTACTCGCCGGCCAGCATCACCTTGCGGCTGTCCAGGTCGTGCAGCGGTGCGGTGCAGGCCAGCGCCTTGAGCCGGCGGGCCAGGCCCTCGTCGGCGGCGGGGCCGGGCGCGGGCCGCGCGGCGGCGGTGGCGGGCCCGGCGGGCGGCCGGGGCCCGTGCTCGGTGGGCAGGTCAGCGATGGCGGTCACGGTGGACAAGATTAGAGGCAGGCACCGACTTCGGCCGAAACGGACCTTACGGGCGGGCGGGAGCGACGTCGAAGATCCTCCACTAGAACTGGGTTTCGAGGAAACGCCTTCGCGGCGCACCCGCCCCCGCCATCATGCGTCCTATGATCACCAGACTGGTCCGCGGCGGCCTCGCCGCCGCACTCGCCACGACCACCCTCGCCGCCGGCGCCGCCGTCTCGGCCGCCGCGACCACCGCCACCACGGCGGCCACCGGCCCGAACGTCAGCGTGACCCAGGCCGGCAACTACCCGATCTTCCCCGTCGACAACACCAACTTCGCGGTCACCTGGACGTCCAACGGCACCGCCGACCTCACCGGCCCGACCCGGCTGACGGTCGACCTGCCGCCGGGGCTGACCACCAGCGGCGCGTCCATCACGTCGACCCCCGACTACACCTTCACCGAGACCGTTTCCGCCGACGGGAGGCGGCTGGAGGCGGTCTTCACGGGGACGAGGGCGCCGGGGCGCAGCGAGTTCATGAAGGTCTACGTCGCCTCGCACGGCACCCGGCCCTCCGGGGCGATCACGGTGACGGTCGCCAACGCGGGCGACACCGACCCGTCCGACAACGTGTCCACCTACCTGCTCGGCAGCGGCCTCCAGCCGCGGGTCACCGCGCCCGCGCCGGCCGTCACGGCCATCGGCACCACGACCGGCCCGGGCGCCGGCGGCACCGCGGTCACGGTCAGCGGCAGCCACCTGGCCGACGGCTTCGTGCTGGTCGGCGGCACGCCGGCGAGCGGCTCCTGCACCGAGACCGCGTGCACGGTGACGACGCCGGGCGGCTCCGGCAGCGTCCCGGTCACCGTGGTGACGCCCGGCGGTTCGGCCGCCGCGCCCGCCGCGTTCGACTACACCGGCGCGCCGCCCGCGCCGCCGGCCGCGCCGGTGGTCACCAACGTGACCGCGAAGAGCGGCCCGGCCGCCGGCGGCACCCCGCTGTACGTCCAGGGCACGAACCTGACGTACGGGACGGTGGCCTTCGGCGGGGTGCCGGCGACCCACGTCTCGTGCGGTCCGACGTTCTGCTCGGCCACCGCGCCGGCCGGGACGGGGACGGTCGACGTGACGGTGACGACGGCGGGCGGGACCAGCGCGCCCGTCGCCGCGGACCGGTTCACGTACACCGCGTAGCGGGCTCCGCGGGCCGGTGGCCGGGCACGTCCGCCGTGCCCGGCCACCGGCGTTCCCGGCCGCGCCCGGTCCGGGGAAGGGGCCAAGTTGAACGCGTTCAATTCCGCGGTCTAGAGTCGTGTCACGCGGATGGGACAAGGCCCCACCCGCCCTTCGGCATGGAGGTTCGCGCGATGGGCAACGACGCGACGGGCAACGATCCGGGCACGGCGAACGAGGCGGCCCTGCGGCGGGTCCGGCGGTGGCTCCGGTTCTTCGTGGTCTGCCTCGTGCTGAGCGGCCTGACCGCGTTCCCGCTGGAGACCGAGACCAGCTGGCTGGTCGACTTCGCCACCGGCCCGGCGGCCGGCCTGACCGACCACCTGCCGGTCCTGGTCGAGTGGCTCGCACGCGTGCGCGACGGCATCGCCGAGACCAACGACCGTTACCCCTTCCTCGCCTACGGCACCGACTGGCTGGCCTTCGCCCACCTGGTCATCGCGGCCGCGTTCTGGGGTCCGCTCAAGGACCCGGTGCGCAACGTCTGGGTGATCCGCTGGGCCGTCCTGGCCTGCGCGGGCGTCATCCCGCTGGCACTGGTCTGCGGCCCGCTCCGCGGCATCCCGCTGTACTGGCGATTCATCGACATGTCGTTCGGCGTCGTCGGCGTCGTCCCGCTGCTGATCGTGCTGCGCCTGCTGCGGCCGCTGGAGCGGACCGCCCACGCCGCCGCCGTCACCGGCTGAGCCGCCGGCGGGCCGCCCCGGCCGCGACCCCGCAGGCGGGGCGGCCCCGGGCCGCGACGGGCGGCGCGACACCGGCCGTGACACGCAGGCCCTACCATCTGGCTCAACAGCTGCTGGGAGGCGGACGGGCGTGGCCGATGCGGTGATCGATCTCAATGCGGACCTCGGCGAGGGGTTCGGACGGTGGACGCTGACCGACGACGAGGCCCTGCTCTCCGTGGTGACCAGCGCCAACGTCGCCTGCGGCTACCACGCCGGGGACCCGTCCACCATGCGCCGGGTGTGCGCGCTGGCCGCCGAGCGCGGAGTTCGGATCGGCGCCCAGGTCTCCTACCGCGACCTGGCCGGCTTCGGCCGGCGCGCGATGGACGTCCCGCCGGAGGAGCTGGCCGACGAGATCGCCTACCAGATCGGTGCCCTCCAGGTGTTCGCCCGCGCGGCCGGCTCCCGGGTCTCCTACGTCAAGCCGCACGGCGCCCTCTACAACCGGGTGGTGGCCGACTCCGAGCAGGCCGAGGCGGTGGTCGCCGGCGTGCTGCGGGCCGGGGCGGTCTGCGACGGCCCGCTGCCGGTGCTCGGCCTGCCCGGCTCCCGGCTGCTGGAGGTCGCCGAGGGCGTCGGGCTCCCGGTGGTCAGCGAGGCCTTCGCCGACCGGGCGTACACCCGGGCCGGCGCCCTCGTCCCGCGGCGCGAACCGGACGCCGTGGTGCACGACCCCGAGCGGGTCATCACCCGCGCCGTCGGCATCGCCCGGGACGGCGCGGTCGAGGCCGTCGGCGGCGAGCCGATCACGGTCGGGGCGCGCTCGCTCTGCGTCCACGGCGACACGCCCGGCGCCGCCCAGCTCGCCTGGCGGATCCGCGGCGCGCTCGCCTCGGCGGGCGTCCGGGTGGAGTCCTTCGCGTGACGGCGGCGGGGGGAACGGAGGCGCCGGGGGCCCCGCGGATCCTGCCGGTCGGCGAACGCGCGCTGCTGGTCGAGGTCCCCGGCCCGGCCGAGGTGGGCGCCCTGTACGCCTGGCTGCGCGAACGCCAGGAGGCGGGCGAGCTGCCCGCGGTCGAGGAGATCGTCCCCGCCGCGCGGACCGTCCTGCTGGACGGCGTGGCCGACCTCCGCGCGCTCACCGCGGTGCTGCGGGCGGCCCGCCCGGCCGCGGCCGGCGCGGTGCCCGGCCCGCTGCTGGAGGTGCCGACCGTCTACGACGGCGCCGACCTCGCCGAGGTGGCCGGGTTCTGGGGCGTCTCCGCCGAGGCGGCCGTACGGATCCACTCCGAGGCCGCGTACGTGGTCGCCTTCTGCGGCTTCGCCCCCGGCTTCGGCTACCTCACCGGCCTGCCGGAGCGGTACGCGGTGCCCCGCCGCGACACCCCGCGCAGCGCCGTCCCGGCCGGCTCGGTCGCCCTGGCCGGCCCCTACACGGGCGTCTACCCGCACTCCTCCCCCGGCGGCTGGCAGCTCCTCGGGCGTACCGGCCTGCCGCTCTGGGACGCCGACCGCGAACCCGCGGCCCTGCTCGCCCCCGGGGTGCGGGTCCGGTTCACGGCGGTGCGCGCCGGCCAGGAGCGGCCGTGACCGGGCTGCTGGTGGTCCGCCCGGGCCCGCTGACCACCGTCCAGGACCTCGGGCGGCGCGGTGTCGCCCACCTCGGCGTGCCCCGGGCCGGCGCACTGGACGCGCCCGCGCTCCGGGCCGCCAACCGGCTGGTCGGCAACGAGCCGGGCACGGCCGCGCTGGAGACCACGCTCGGCGGGGTGGCGCTGCGCGCCGAGGGGCCGGTGCTGGTCGCCGTCACCGGCGCGCCCTGCGAGGTGCGGGTCGACGGCCGGGCCGCCGCCTGGGGCGCGCCCGTCGCCGTCCCGGCGGGCGCCGTCGTGGAGGCCGGCCCGGCCACGCACGGCGTGCGCGGGTACCTGGCGGTGGCGGGCGGGATCGCCGTCCCGCCGGTGCTCGGCAGCCGCTCCGCCGACCTGCTCTCCGGTCTCGGCCCGGCCCCGCTGGCCGCGGGCGACCGGCTGCCGGTCGGGCCGCGCCCGCCGTACCGCGCGCGGCCCGGGCTGGTGCCGCTGCCCGCTCCCCCGGCCGAACTGGTGCTGCGCCTGCGGCTCGGACCGCGCGCGGACTGGTTCGAACCGCAGTCGGTGGCCTGGCTGGCCCGCGAGCACTACCGGGTGGCCCCGGCCAGCAACCGGATCGCGCTGCGGACCGACGGCCCCTCGGTCACCCGGGCACGCGGCGGTGAACTGCCCAGCGAGGGCATGGTGCTGGGCGCCGTCCAGATCCCGCCGGACGGCCGGCCGGTCGTCTTCCTCGCCGACCACCCGACCACCGGCGGCTACCCGGTGGTGGGCGTGGTGCCCGAGGCCGACCTCGCCGCGGCCGCGCAGGCCCGCCCGGGCACGCCGCTCAGGTTCGTCCTGCTCCGGGGGCGGTAGGGGCGCAGGCGCCCCGGTGCGGCGGGGCGACACGCCGGGCAAGGCGTCACGCTGGCGCGGGAGGCCTCGCCGGCGGGGCGTCACGCCGGGGCGGAGGCGTCACGCCGTGACGGGCCGGCGGGCGAGCGCGGCGGCGGCGGCCCCGGCGAAGGCCTGCGGATTGTCGATCATGATGTTGTGCCCGCACTCCGGGATCGCCACGAGCTCGACGCCCGCCGCCCGCAGCCGGTCCGCGCCCGCCGGCTCGCCGTCGGCCTGCGGGTACAGGAACGTCCGCGGGACGTCCAGGCCGAGCAGGAGCTCCCGCATGGTCGGGACGGTGGCCCGGGCGAGGTGGACGGCGCTGCGGTACAGCGCCTCCCGGCCGGCCAGCCGCATGGTGGACCACCAGAACGGGCCGACCCGGTGCTCGGTGCGCCGCCAGCCGTCGGCCAGGAACTCCTCCTCCGTGTGGGTCGCGATGGCACTGCTGCCCGGCCGGGGTACCGGCGGCGCGGGATCGAGGTTGGAGTCGACCAGGAGGAGGCTGGAGACCAGCCGCGGGTGCCGGTGGGCGAGCACGATCGCCACCGCGCCGCCCATGCTGTGCCCGACCACCTCGACGCCGGCCAGCCCGGCCTCGTTCAACGCCGCCGCCACCGCGTCCGCGTGCTCCTCCAGCGAGTACCCGAAGTCGGCGGGCCGGTCGCTGATGCCGAAGCCCAGCAGGTCGAGCAGGAGCGAGCGGCGCCCGGTGAGCAGCGGGTGGGCGGCGGCCGCGGCGAAGTAGACCGGCGAGGTGGCGCCGAGGCCGTGCAGGTAGAGCCGGGCGGGACCGGCACCGGGCAGTTCCACCCAGCGGATCCGGTCGCCGTTCGGGGTGACGGTGGCTTCGCGCATGGTCGTGCTCCCTCTCAGGTCCTCGTCGTACGGTCGCGGCTCGATCGCCACACCGACCATACATCGGCATCGAGGTATAACGGTAGCGAGCCATGGAATGACATCGGACGACCCTTCCCGGACGACCCTTCTGAGAGAGTGGCCCCATGCTGAAGCTCGCGATCCTCGGATTCCTCCACGACCGCCCCCTGCACGGCTACCAGCTGCGCCGCCACCTCGCGGCGCTCACCGGGCACGTCCGACCGATCAGCGACGGCACGCTCTACCCCGCCATCAAGCGACTGGAGTCCGACGGCCTGCTGGTCCGCGAGACCGAACCGGGGACGGCGGCCGCCCCCCGCCACACCCTGCACCTCACCGAGGCCGGGCAGACCGCGCTGCTCGACCGGCTCCGCGCGCCGGACGACCTGGACATCAGCGACGAGAACCGCTGGTTCACCGTGCTGGCCTTCCTCCGCCACCTCGACGGCGAACCGGCCGCGCAGGCCGCCGTGCTCCGCCGCCGCCTGGCGTTCCTCAGCGAGCCGGCCAGCTTCTTCTACGACGGGGAGCGCCCGGTCGGCGCCGAGGACGTGGACGACCCGTTCCGCCGCGGGATGCTGCTGATCGCCCGCGCCACCACCCAGGCCGAGCTGACCTGGCTGCACGACACGCTGGCCGAGCTGGAGCGCGGTCGGCCGTAACTCCCCCGCCCGCCGCGCGACACGCCCGACAACGCGCCGCGGCCCGCACCGTCCCCTCGGGTCGGTACGGGCCGCTGCGGCGTTCCGCGCGCCTCGGGTGCGCCTCGCGCACCCGGCGGTTCAGTGCTGGTGGTGGGCGTGGACCACCGCGTGGCCGCGACCCCGGCCGATCATCCACTTGTTGACCGGCACGGTCAGGGCGAAGGCGAGGGCGAGCGAGCCCGCCAGCGCGATCCAGAACAGCAGGTCGCCGAGGCCGGCGTCCATCGCGCCCGGGACGGTGACCATCACACTGTTGTCGATCAGCTCCATCACCAGGATCGACACGGTGTCGGCGGCCAGCGCGACCTTGACCGCGGCCCGGACGTCCAGGCCGGCCTTCAGGACGCCGCGCATGGTGAGGGCGTAGCCGAAGACGAAGGCCAGCAGCACCGAGAGCACGACGGTGGCTCCGTTGTGCAGGCCGAAGGCGGTGCCGAGCACCATGCCGAGGACCTCGCCGATGGCGCAGCCGGTGAGGCAGTGCAGGGTCGCCAGCGCGGCCATCCGCCAGCTCGCTCCGGCGGCGTGGCCGCCATGGCCGGCGTGTCCGGCGTGACGGCCGTGGGCCGCGTGGTCGGCGTGCCCCTCATGACCTTCGTGCCCCGAGTGGCCCGGGTGGCCCTCGTGCCCCTGGTGGCCGTGGTGCTCCTGGCCGGTGTGCTGCTGGTGCTCGTGCTGTGCGGGGTGTGCCATGTCGTCCTCCGCTTGCCCGGGTGCCTCGCTCGGCGCCGCGTTCCTCGCTCCGTCGTCGACGAATGTATACCCCCCAGGGGTATACGGCAACCCCTTTCCGACGCCCTCTTCCCAGCACCCGCCCGCCGTGTTCGGATGGAGCCCATGACGGATGAGCGACGCAGGGGCTACCACGGGACGGGGCCGGGCGCGATCACACCGGACGGCTGCGCCGTCGAGATGTACGCGCGACTGCCGGTGAACGACGAGCCGGAGGTGATCGAGCGGGCGGTGCCGGCCGGCGCGCGCATCCTCGAACTCGGTTGCGGCGTGGGCCGGGTGACGCACCCCCTGCTCGACCGGGGCTTCACCGTGACGGCCGTGGACGAGTCCGCCGAGATGCTGGCCCGGGTGCGCGGGGCCCGGACGGTCCGCAGCCCGATCGAGCGGCTGGACCTCGGCGAGCGCTTCGACGTCGTCATGCTGGCCTCGTTCCTGGTGCACGCGGGCGACCTCGCCGTCCGGCGCGGCCTGCTGGACACCTGCCGGCGGCACGTCACGGCGGACGGCTGCGTGCTGATCCAGCGCGAGGGCGAGGACTGGTGGCGGAACATCCCGCGCGAACGCTCGCTGGGCCCGGGCGCGCTGGTCCGGATCGCCTCGGCCACGCCGGTCGGCGACGGGGTCAACTCGGTGCACGTCGAGTACGAGTTCCCGGACGCCCGCTGGACCCAGACCTTCCTCGCCCGGCCGCTCACCACCGCCGCGTTCGAGCAGGCGCTCGCCGAGTCCGGCCTGGCCGTCGACCGCTACCTGACCGAGGACCGGACCTGGGTCCGGGCCCGCCCCGCGGCCGACTGAGCCCGCTCCCGGGCCCGCGCAGGCCCGGCGAAGGCCCGGTACGGGCCGGCGCAGGACCGGCGCGGACCCGGCCCGGGGGTGAACGACAACCCGTCACCTTCACCGCGTACCATCAGGCGCGCGCCGGGCCCTCGCGCGGCCCGAGCGTCGGGCGGGACCGGACGTTCGCATGCCATCGGCATGTGCCCCGCGCATGCCGTCGGGCATGCTCCCGCACCGATCACCAACAAGGACCGCTGATGCGCATCGAGCGACGGATACCCCGGGCGGGTGTCCGGTGACCGAATGGTTCCACGGGGCCGTCCTCGGCCTGATCCAGGGGCTCACCGAGTTCCTGCCGATCTCCTCCAGCGCCCACCTGCGGGTCTTCCCGGCCCTGCTGGGCTGGAAGGACCCGGGCGCGGCGTTCACCGCCGTGACCCAGCTCGGTACCGAGACCGCCGTGCTGATCTACTTCCGGCGCGACATCGCCTCGATCGTGAAGACCTGGACGCTCTCGCTGTTCCGGCCGGCCCTCCGCTCGCACCAGGACGCCCGGATGGGCTGGTTCGTGATCATGGGCACCCTGCCGATCGGCATCCTGGGCAAGCTGTTCCAGGACACCATCGAGACCAACCTCCGCGACCTGCGGATCATCGGCACCACGCTGATCGTCTTCGGCCTGATCCTGGCGGTGGCCGACCGCACGCGCGCGGTCCGGCACGCCAAGCCGATCACCGACCTGACCCTGCCGCACGCCGCCGGATTCGGCCTCGCCGAGTCGCTGGCGCTCATCCCGGGCGTGTCGCGCTCCGGCGGCACCATCAGCGCCGGCCTGCTGCTCGGCTACAGCCGCGAGGCGGCGGCCCGCTACTCGTTCCTGCTCGCGATCCCCGCGGTGCTCGCCTCCGGGGTGCTGGAGCTGTTCAAGATCGGCGAGGGCCCGGCGCCGGCCTGGGGCCCGACCGTCCTGGCCACCCTGATCGCCTTCGTGGTCGGCTACGCCGCGATCGCCTGGTTCCTGAAGTACATCTCGCACAACAGCTTCATGCCGTTCGTGGTGTACCGGGTGGCGCTCGGCATCCTGATCATCGTGCTGGTCAGCATCGGCACGCTGGCGCCCGACGCCGGGGTCGTCAGGTAACCGCACCCGCGACCGGGGCCGGGGACCGGGACGCGGTCCCACCGGACGCCGACGGGCCGGGCACCTCGACAGGTGCCCGGCCCGTTCCGTCATGTCGGGGCTCCGCCACCGGCTCCGCTACCGGCTCCGCTCGCGGGCGGCGGTCAGCCGGCCGCGCACGGCGGCGTGCACCTCGGCCTCCTCGGCCGGGTCGGCGGCGAGACGGCGCAGGCGCTCCAGCACGCGGGCGTCGCCGGTGGTGGCGACGTGCCTCGCGGCGAGCTCCCGGGTGGACTCCTCGCAGTCCCAGAGGCACTCGACGGCCGGCCCCTCGGGGAAGTGCACGTCGGTCGCGGCGAGCGCCCGGGCGGCGCGGCCGCGCAGTTCGGACGAGGCGGCCTCGCCGTAGATGTGGCGCAGGACGGGGACGGCTTCGGCGGCGGCCAGCCGCCCCGCACCGTCGACCAGCGTCCCGAGCCCGGCGCCGGCGACCCCGCGGACGGAGACCCAGCGGTGCAGTCCGGCGACCACCAGCGGCCCGTCGGCGGGCTCCCCGACGTCGGCCAGCAGCTGGACGGCGGCCTCGCCGAGGGCACTGTCGGCCCCGCCGGTGGCCGGGTCGGCCCAGCGGCGGGCGTGGGCCAGCGCCTCGGGGCCGCGCATCCGGCCGAGCAGCTCCAGTGCGGCGCGCACCAGGCGGTCGTCCACGTCGGCGACGGCCGCCTCGATCAGGCCGGCGGCGGCCGGGTCGCGCCGGTCGACGAGGTACCGGAGCGCCGCCCGGCGGGCGCCGGGCAGGCCGCTGCGGGCCGCCTCCAGCACGGCGGGGCGGTCCTCGGGACGGACGACCGCGGCCAGGCAGCGCGCGGCCGCGGCGGCACGGCGGTCGACGGCGTCGGGGGCGGCCGGGTCGGCGGCGTCGCGGGCGGGCTCGGGGCGGTCGGGCTGCCGGGCGAAGGCGCCGGCCCCGAGGTCACCGAGGTCGCCCTGGTCGGCCCAGGCCAGCACGTCGGCGGTGGACCAGCCGGGGGTGACGCCGCCGCGGTTCACCTGGCGCTGCCAGAGGTCGAAGGGGGACTGCTCGCTGGCCGCCGCGACCCGCGGGTGGTACGCCGCCCAGAGCCGCCAGGGCCGGGGCTCGTAGGCGCCGCGGATGAACTCGCGCAGCTCGGCGTCGCCCTCGGGGCCCGGCGGGAACCGGTCCAGCACGGCGGTGCCGAGCAGCAGCAGGCCGCGGTCGTCGTCGCGCAGCGCCAGCTCGTCCAGCGCCCAGGCCCAGTTGGTACCGGTGGCGGCGTACTCGCGCAGCATCAGCAGCGCGTCGCGCCGGCCGTAGGCGGCGAGGTGGCCCAGGACGGAGAGCGCGAGGCCGGTGCGGGTCTCGTCGTCGTCGAGGAGGTCCGCCGGGTCGTGGAGGTGGTCCTCGATGCCGTCGAGCGGCGCCTCCAGTTCCATGAAGAGGCGCGCGTAGTAGAGGGAGCGGTTCTCGACCTGCCAGTCGGCTCGCGGGTCCCTGGTGACGCACTCCTCCAAAGCGGCGATGGCTTCGGTGCGGTCGGCGGCCAGCGCATGGAGCTGCCCGTCACCGCGGCCTCGCTGAAGGAGGCCGAGGAGGCTGGCACTGGGTGCTATCACTGGCTCGAACATGAGGTCAGCATCCGTTGCGGCGGTCGTAGTGGCAACGGGATTTCCGTCGCCGGGGTCTCTGGTCGGTACTGCGGTGGGCGCCCGGGCGCCGGAATCACCGAAGGTTACCGCCTCGGACACCCCGCCGCACACAGGGCAACCGGCCCTTACCGTGCACTGGCATATGCCGGAGGAATTTTGCCAAAGATCTGCCCAAATGCCCCACGGGGGTGACTCCGCTGTGCGACAGTCTTCTCACCACCCGGACAGGCCCGTTCGCCGGCCGCCACCCCCGACCGATGGAACCGCCATGAACATGCCCAGCCCCGCCGGCCGCCCGCCGGCCACCGCGGCTGCGGCCGTGGCGGGCACGCCGGCGGACGGCGGGGCGAGCGGCGCGGCCGGCGGCCCGGGCGACGGAGCCGGCACCCCGGCCGGGGACGACCCGGTGGGCGACAGAGTGGACGGCACCGCGCAGGCGCCGCCCGGCCCCGGAGTCGGCTCGGCCGAGTGGGACCTGCTCACCGACGACGTCCGGTGGTCCGCCGAGGTGTTCCGGCTGCTCGGCTGCGACCCCGGGCGCGGCCCGCTCAGCCTCGACCGGCTGCCCGACCGGCTCGACGAGGTCGACCGGCCGCAGCTGCGGCGGATGATGACCGACACCCTGATCCACGGACGCCACGCCTACGGCACCCTCCAGGTGCGCCGCCCCTGCGGCGGGTACGAGCTGGTCGAGTGCGCCGGCGAGCCCGTGCTGGGCACCGACGGCACCGTCACCGCGCTGCGCCTGCTGCTCCGCCCCGCCGACCGGGCCTGAGGCACGCCGCCGCACCCGCGGCACCCACGGGGATCCACCGCCCGCACCCCGCACCCGCCCGGGACCCCGCGCCGACCCGCGCCGACGACGGCCCGCTCAGGCGAGCCTGGGCCGGTTCGTGGCGTCCGCCTTCCGCAGCTCGCGCCCCAGCTCCGCCCGGAGCTCGTCCACCACCGGCAGCCCCCGGTAGCGGGCGGTCAGCCGGTACATCTCGCGCAGCCGGTCCCACGTCCGGTGCGAGGAGTTCTGGCCGATCAGGTTCATCACCATCTTGGCCTGGAACTCCGCCTCGTCCGGCTCCCCGGTCAGCCAGTGCACCGAGGCGAGGGTGATCCGGTCGAACAGCGCCGAACGCAGCTGCCCGGTGCCCTCACGCAGCTTGATCACCCGCTCCGCGTGCTTCCGGGCCTGCGGCGCCGCCGCCGGCTCGTGCTCGGCGAGCGTGCGCAGCACCAGCGCCTGCATCCCGCGCAGCTCGGCCTCGTCGAAGACCTGCATCCAGGACGGCGGCGCCTCGGGGACCTCCTCGGCGAAGAGGTCCTCGGCCTCTCCGAGCAGCCGCCAGGTGTCCTGGGAGTGCCCGATCGAGGCGTGCGCCCAGGCCTCCACGGTGTTGAGCATCGCCCGCGTTCTGGGCAGCACCCGGCCGCCGCTCGCCTTCGCGGCGGACATCAGGTCGAGCGCGTCGTCGGCGCGGCCCAGGTGGACCATCTGCCGGGCGGCGCGCGAGATCGCCTCGCCGGCGCGCGGCCGGTCGCCCGCCTCCTTGGCCGCCTCGGCGGCGATCACGAAGTACTTCTGCGCCGTCGGCTCCAGGCCGACGTCGTGCGACATCCAGCCGGCCAGCACCGCGAGGTTGGCCGCGACCAGCCACAACCGCCGCTCCACCGCCGGATCGTGGCGGTGCGTCAACAGGCCGCCCACCTCGTTGAGCTGACCCACCACCGCCTTGCGCTGCAGGCCGCCGCCGCGCGCGGCGTCCCAGGCGCGGAACACCTGCACCGAGCGCTCCAGCGCCTCCACCTCGTCGAGCCCGACCGGGCCCGCGTCGTACACGTCCACCACCGGCCGGGCGGCGCCCTGGCCCGTGATCACCGGTCGCGGGCCGGGCACCGAGGCCGCGTACGCGACCGCGTCCCCGCCCAGCCAGCCCTTCAGGGAGTCGGCGACGACCGCCCCGGCCGTGAGCGCGGCACCCGCGCCCACCAATCCACGTCGGTTCAGCATGAGGTCCATTCCCGTGAACTCGGTGAGGACCGCGGCCGTACGATCCGGCTCCCATGGATGTGCTGCGGGCTGCGCCGCTCCGGTCCTGGTGGGCCGGTGTCGTTCCAGACCGAGGTCCTCAGTGGTGACGACACGGCCGAGCCGCTCAGTGAACACGGCCGCCAGCACCCTCGGCACCGGATCGCGCGGGATCTCGCCCTGCTCGATCCACCGCCGTACCCTCGAGGTGTCGGTGGACAGCTGCTGCTGCCCGATCGCGGCACCCCGCCGGTTGACCAGCCGCGCGAGCTCGCCCTTCGACCATCCGGTCAGGACGAACAGATCGGCCAGTCGGGTGTTCGGCCCCTTGCTCACGTGAAGCCCCCAGGTTCCTCGGCTGGTTCGAGGCTAGAGGCTCCGTCATGTGCCAGGCGAGCATTCGCCAGGCTTCGCCAGGGTCCGCCACATTACGAACCAGTGCCGTCCGGGTGTGATGTAGAGGTGCGCCACCTCGCCCCTCGGGTCGGGCGGCGCCCCAGGCCGGATCCGGGGACTCCCCCGTCCGCGTCAGCGGGCGTCCCCGGTCCTCACCCGAAGGGGTGGCGCGGCCGGGTGGCGCGGGGGCGCCGGGCACGGCCGCGGCAGTACCGGCCGACCGCATTTCCCCAGGGTGCGGGCGGCCGGAACACCGCCGCAGTCCGCGCCCGGCGCCCGCGCTCCACCCACAGCACCACCGACCGAGCGAGGGCCGCCGTCACGCCAGGAAGCACACGGCACCGGCCCTCCCCGCACCGCGGGGCGCACCCGCCGACGGACAGGAAGGGACCACCCTCACCCCATGTACTCCTCAGCGACCTCCCCCACGCCGACCGCGACCCGCACCGCGCTGCGTCCCCCCACCGCAGCCACCGGCCGTCCCGGCCCCAAGCAGGTCCCGCCGCAGAGCCGCCCGGTGGTGCCGCGCGGCACCGACGGCCGGTCCGCGGACGCGCGGGGCCAGGCCGCCCGTACGGCGCTCGGGCTGCGCGCCCCCGAAACCGTCCTGCCGGGCGGCGCGCGGGTCCCGGCCGCCCGCCCCGGCGAGGGCCGGCTGCTGCGCCAGCCGATGCGGCCGGGCCAGCCGGGCGCCGCCGAGCGGATCGACCCGGCGGCGCTGCAGACCCCGGCCGTCCGGGCCGCGCTGGCCGGTGTCGCGCGGATATGTCCCGCGTTCACCCCGCGCCAGGTGCTGCGCGAGGGTAGCCGCCACATCCTGGTGGCGGGCACCATCGGGCGGGCGCCGGTGGTCGCCAAGTGCCTGGCGCCGCAGGCGGTGCGGAGTGAGTACTTCGAGCAGCTGGTGGCCGACTTCCACCACGAGGTCGCGGTCTACCGGGCGTTCGTCCGGCACCGTCCGCCGGTGCGGCTGCCCCGGCTGGTCGCGGCCGACCACGACCGCTGCGTGCTCGTCATGGAGCGCGTCCCCGGCCGCCCGGCCGCGCGGGAGCGCCACCCCGTCAACGCGCCCACCCCGGGCGAGGTGCGGGCGCTGCTCACCGCCGTCCGCACGCTCAACCTGTGGCGGCCGCCGACCGACGTGTTCCAGCCGCGGATGGACTACCAGCTGGAGATCGCCCGGTACCACTCGGTCGGCCAGCTGACCGACCGGGACGCGGGCGACCTGCGCGGCCTGCTGCACGGCCTGGGCCACACCCCGCTCCAGCTCTGCCACGGCGACGCCCTGCTCAGCAACATGCTGCTGGCGCCGTCC
This sequence comes from Kitasatospora sp. NPDC127111, assembly GCF_042677465.1. NCBI lineage: Bacteria > Bacillati > Actinomycetota > Actinomycetes > Kitasatosporales > Streptomycetaceae > Kitasatospora > Kitasatospora sp. NPDC127111. Next base: position 51,745 of record NZ_JBHXTG010000030.1, on the reverse strand, counting down.
GGTCCGGTGCTGGTCGACTGGGAGCAGGCCGGCTGGTACCTGCCCGGCTACGACCTGGCGGTGCTGTGGAGCGTGCTCTCCGGGGACACCGCGGCCCGTCGGCAGATCAGCCAACTCGCCCAGAGCGGCGGCACGCTGGCCCGGGACGCGTTCCTGGTCAACCTGGTGCTGGTGCTGATGCGGGAGATCCGGCTGTACGACGTGCCGGGCGCGGGCGAGGAGCAGCGGATCATGATCCGCCGGCTGTACGACGACGCCGCGCTGGCCCGCCGGGCCGTCCGCGCCGCCGTCGGCACCCGCTGAGGCGGTCCGGACCTCGACCGCGGGCCCGGTCCCGGCGCGGCGCCGCGGTCGGGCGCCGCGGTCGGGCGCCGCGGTCGGGCGCCGCGGTCGGGCGCTACGGCCGGGCGCCGCGGTCGAGGGCGGCCCGGCCGGCGTCCTCCAGGACGGCCTCGTCCGGGGCGCAGTGCACCCGGATGCTGAGCACGTCGCGCAGGTAGCGCTCCAGCGGGTGACGCCGGCTCAGGCCGGGGCTGCCGGTGAGCGCGACGGCCTGCTGGACGGCCGAGATCGCGGCGCGGGTGGCCAGCAGCTGGGCCGGGCCGGTCCGGGCCACGGCGTCCGGTTCGGCCCGGTCCACCCGGGCCGCCAGGCCGTGCACCAGCTCCTCCGCGCCGACCAGCCCGGCCTCGATCTCGCCGAGCGCACCGTGGTGGCGGGGCAGTCGGCCGAACGGATCGGTGGGATCGGCCGGAGTGCGCCGCTGCAGGAAGCGCACCAGCCAGTCCTGGGCGGCGCGGGCCACCCCGAGGGCGATCGCGGCGAGGGCCAGATCCTGCCAGGCGCGGGTCAGTTGGGCGGCCGGCGCACCGGAACCACCGGTTCCGCCTCCGCTTCCCGAAGGGGCGGTTCCGGCCACCTCGGAACCGGGACCAGAAGGGCCGGTTCCGCTTCCCGGAAGGGTGGATCCGGCCACCCCGGGGGGCACGGTGAGCCCGAGCGCGAGCTCGGCCGGCACCCGGACCGCGTCCAGCACCACGTCGTGGCCCGCGCTGGCCCGCAACCCGAGCTGGTCCCAGGTCGGATCGACCTCGACGCCCTCGCTGTCGCCCCGGACCAGGAAGGTGCCGACCCGCGGCACCGCCTCGTCGGTCCGCGCGGTGACCGCCATCCAGGCCAGCGCCTCGGCGCCCGCGCAGTACGTCTTCCGCCCGGTGAGCAGCCACCCGTCGCCGTCCCGGCGGGCCACCGTGGCCGGCAGCCCGCCGCCCCGGCCGCCGTACCCGCCGTTCTGGACGCCGTACCGCCCGTTCCGGCCTTCGCCCGGACCGTCGGGCTCCGCGTGCAGGGTGCTGACCAGCGCCGGGCCGCGGCGCGACTCCGTGAGCAGCCGCCGGTAGCCGGCCGCCGGCCAGCTCGCCACCCGGGCCTGTTCGGCGTGCTGGAGCAGGGTGAACGCGGTGAGCACGGCCACCGAGGCGTCCCCGCGCCCGAGTTGGGCGAGCACCCGGACGGTGTCGGCGAGCGTGCCGCCCGGTCCGCCGAACCGCCCGCCGACGGTGAGGGTGAGCAGCCCGGCCTCGTGCACCGCCTCGACGCCCTGGTAGGGGAAGGTCCCGTCGCGGTCGTGCTCCTCCGCGCGGGCGGCCAGCAGGTCGACGACCCGGGGCAGGCCGGCGAGGGCGGCGGCGACGGGCGACTGGTCGGCGGTGGTCATGGTGCTGGTGCCTCCGGGCGGCAGCGTGGGCTCTGACTCCTCACCCGCCTCCGGGGGCTCGGGTCCGGTGCCGAGGGATCGGCGGGCGGTGCGCCGGGTTCCTCCGTCGGCGACCTGGCCCTTCTCCCTCTCGGCGCCGGCGCCCCCTTCGGTTGGCGAGGGGAACTGCGGGCGGCACGCCGGACGGGCGCGCGGTACCGGTGGGCGGCCCCGGAGGTCAGCGCGGTTCCCGCCCCCGGATCGGCGCCGGCCGCTCGGCCGCCCGCCCACCGCCTCGGGGACGAATCCCCCTCAGCGGCCCGGACACGCCGCGCCGGCGGTGCGACGCAGGTCCAGGTAGCTGCGGCGGGTCAGCAGCGGGAAACGGCACGACATGTTCGCGACTGTACGAAGCGGTGATCGAAACCGTCAAGCGACGCCAGGGGCGCGGAACGACCCCCGCCCGGGGGCCGCCGGGGCGCCCGTCAGCCCTGCTGGAACATGTCCGCCGGGAGCGGCTTGAGCAACTGGTAGAGGTCGTCCGAAATCGGCCGGTCCCAGGACGCGATGGTGACCTGGACGCCGTCGCTGCGCCCGAACTGGGAGCAGAACACCCGCCCCTCGCTGACCTTGACCTTCTTCACGATCAGCAGGTCGTCCCCGAGCATGACCGGAAAGTCCTCGGCCGAGACGAACTCGACCGGTTCGTCGTTCTCGAGCGCCGCGAGCAGCTGCCGGACCTCGAAGGGCACCTCGTCCCCGGTGTCGCGGGCCGGCGAGCCCTCGGGGAGGTTGCCGATGAACATCGCCGGGCCTCTGCCGCCGAACAGGTCGTAGCGCAGGAAAATCCCCTGGCAGGAGCCGTCCGGGCCGGTCATCACGGCCGCACCGAAGTCGCCGGGCCAGTCGCCCGGGTCCATCGCGAGCACGTCGAAGTCCGGGCCGGCGGGCTGTCCGGAGCGACGGCGGAGAAAAGACATGGGAACATCGTACGTGCCCGGCACACCACGCTCGCGGGGTGGGTGGGGCACCGGACGGAGATCCACGCTCAGAGACCAATGTTGACTCTGAGCAACCGTCCGGGCTACGTTCGGTTCAGCACGACAGCCGTTCTGGGTTTCACCCTTCGGGGGGACGGCATGTCGCAACGCGGCCCTACACGCGTATCCCTCACTGTGCACATGTCGTGCCGAACCGCCGAGCACCCAGCTTCGTCGTCGCACACCGCACAGCACAGCGAGCACAACACACAAGCCAACAGTTCCATGCACACAAGCAAGGTCCGCGGGGCCCCGGCCCGTCGCTCCCGCGGATCTGCTCGGGACGCCGCCGCGTGGGGGCGTGCGGGTCCCGAGCAACCGGTACCGGCCACCGAGTCGCTCTCGGTTCCGGTGCCAGCCTCCCGGCGACTGCCGGCCCCCTCGTGGGGTCGGGACCGGCCGACGCACCCCGGTGCGCAGGGGATTTCTGGGAGGCGGGCCTGGCAGCGCTGCCGGGCTGCACAGCAGGCGCCGTGTCTGGCCGCGTGGGGGCGGTGGGCACGGCGTCTGCCTGTGCTCATACTCTGAGCTGCGTTTGTCTAACAGTCAACAGAAATTATGACCGGGTACGCTCAAAAGAGATCCGACCGATGCACAGCCGATGCACGGGAGGGGACGGGCCCCGGCCGGGGGCCCGTCCGAAAAGCGCCTCCGAGGATCCCTGACCGTCCCCCAGCACCGCTGAGGGGCCTCCCGGGTGAGGCGGAAGCTCCCGGGTGAGGCGGGACGTCTCAGGTGGGGCGGGACGTCTCAGGTGAGGTCGAACTCGCCGTCCCGCGCGCCGAGTACGAAGGCGCGCCACTCGCCCGGCGTGAAGACCAGGACCGGGCCGTCCTCCTGACGGCCGTCCCGCATGCCGATGTAGCCGTCCACGAAGGCGATCTGGACGTCCCCGACGCCCTGGCTGCTGCAGAGCCAGGTGGCGCCGGTGAAGTCGACCTTCGGCTTCCCGTTCGGCGCGAGCTCCGCTGTCGCGCCGGCGGCCGCCTCGGCCGGCTCCCCGGCCGGTTCCACGGCCGGTTCCACGGCCGACTCGACAGCCCCCTCCACGGCCGAATCCACGTCAGTCCCGATGCTGGCTGCCACTACTGGTCTCCTCCCGACGGTCCAACGGTGCCAGCCTAGTCACCGTCGCGGCGCCGGTCAGCGGGTTGCCGAGGACTCCCCCGGACCGGGGCCGGTGGCCGCCGACCGGCCGCACGGGGCGTCAGGTCTGTGCTAGGGCGGCCCCAGAACCGCTCAGGGCCGGCACCGCCTCGGGCCGGCACCGCTTCGGGCCTGGAGCCGCTCCCCGCCCCATGCCCGGAGCCGCTCCCCGCCTCGGCCCGCCGAGCGTGTCCCGCGCGGGCGGGCGGCGGACGAGCTGCCAGAGTGTGGGAAGCCCCCCACCGAACGCCCCCAGGAGCAGCCGATGACCCGCCGGGACGGCACCCGAGCCGATGTCATCCCCATCTCCGACGCCCCCTCGGCCCATCCTCCGGCGCCCCGCACCCCGACCTCCCGCACCCCGCTGCCCCGCCCGACGCCGGGCCGGCCGCCCGCGCACGGGCGGGTCGGGATCGTCCTGGTCTCGCACAGCCAGGAGCTGGCCGCGGCGGTCCGGGCCCTGGCCCTCGCGCTGACCGGCACCGAATCCCCCGCCCCGGTCGCCGGGACCGGCGGCGACCTGGTCTCCGGCCCGGGCATCAGCGCGGTGCTGGTCGCGGCCGCCACCCGCCGGGTCGACCAGGGCCACGGCGTGGTGATCCTCGCCGACCTGGGCGGCGCGGTGTCCACCGTCCGCGCCCTGCTCGCCGACGCGGACGAGCACGGCCTGCCGTTCCCGGTGCGGTTCGCGGACGCCCCGTTCGTGGAGGGCGCGGTCGCGGCCGTCGCCACCGCCACCGCGGGGGGCGACCTGGCGGCGGTGCTGGACGCGGCCGAGGAGGCCTACCGCCAGCACAAGGGCTGAGGCCCGCCGCCGGCACGAGGCCCGAACCGCCGCCGCCCGGCCGGCACTTGTCGGCGTTCCACCCCACGGCGGGTGACCGCCCCGCTACCATCGGCGCAGAACCCGGCCGAGCGGGCCGGACGGTCGGAGGGGGAACCCGCCATGCGCGTGGTCGTCACCGGTGGGGCCGGATTCATCGGAGCCGACCTCGTCCGGGCGCTGCTGACCCGCCCCGAGGTCGACCAGGTCCGGGTCGTCGACGACCCGTCCACCGGCGGCACGGCCAGTCCCGCCGGCACCGACGCCGTGCTGTACGAGGGCAGCGTCCTCGAACCGGCCCTGCTGGACGAGGCGTTCGGAGGCGCCGACGCGGTCGTGCACCTGGCCGCGCCGCCCTCCGTCCCGCGCTCGGCCGAGGACCCGCCGACCAGCCACCACGCCAACGCCGCCGACACCCTGGAAGTGCTGGAGGCGGCCCGCCGGGCCGGCGGGCTCCACGTGGCGGCCGCCTCCTCGTCCTCGGTCCACGGCGCCAACCACGAGCTGCCCGAGCACGAGAGATGCGGACCGCGCCGATGAGCCCGTACGCGGTCTCCGAGCCGGCCCCCGCGTCCTACCTGGGCGCCCACCACACTGCTACGGGCTGGGCGTGCTGCCGCTGCGGTCCTTCAATCCGTTCGGCCCGCTGCAGCCGGCCGGGCACGCGTACGCCGCGGTGGTGCGGCCTTCCTGGACGCGCGCCGGCCGGGCGGCCGCTGACCGGTGCACGGGGACGGCGGGCAGAGCCGGGACTGCACCTGTACGTCGGCACCGTCACCCAGGTGAGCACGGACGCGGTGGTCCGCCGGGTGTTGCACGCCGACCCGGTGAACCCGGCCTTCGGCTCCCGCACCTCGCTACTGGAGCTGATCGGCGAGCTGGCGTCGGTGCTCGGCCACCCGGTGGAGGTCACCCACACCGAGCCGCGGCGGGGCGACGTCCGGGATTCGCCGGCCGACGACTCCCGGTTGCGCGAGCTGTTCCCGGACGTCCGGCCGGTGCCGCCGCGCGAGGGGCTGGAGCGTACGGCGGAGTGGTTCCGGGCGCTCTGAGCCCTCGTCGCGGCTCCGCTCCTCGCGTCGGCTCCGCACCTCGGTCAGGGCTCTGCCCTCGTCACGGTTGCCGCCGCACGGCTGTCGCGAACGGGCCGCCCGGGCCGAAGGCCAGCCCGGCGAAGCGCTCGCCGATCAGCCGGTGCCCGGCCGGGTCCGGGTGCAGCAGGTCGGGCAGCAGGCCGGCGTCGGCCGGGCCGAGCAGCGCGAGACCGTCCAGGTAGTGCAGGTGCGGGTCGGCGGCGGCCCGGGCCGTGACGATCCGGGCCAGCTCGGTCCGGACCACCTCCAGGGTGAGCGCCCCGTCCGCGACGTCCGCCGGATCCCCCGCCGCCGCGAACCGGCGTCCGGCCCCGGCCTGCTCGAACCCGGCCGGACCCGGGGTCCGCTCGAACGGCGGGCTGAGGATCGGGGAGACCACCAGCAGCGGGGTGTCCGGGTGGCCGTCCCGGACGGTGTCCAGGAAGCCGTGCACGGCCGGGCCGAAGGCGCGCAGCCGGAACGCGGCCTTGGTGACCACGTTGACGCCAAGCTTGAGGCTGATCACGTCGGCCGGCTGGTCGCGGATGGTCCGGGCGGTGAACGGGTCCAGGTGGGCGTTGCCCGCCAGCGAGAGGTTGAGCAGGTCGACGCCGGCCCGCCGGGCGGCGATCCACGGCCAGGTGTCGGCGGCCGAGTCGGCCTCCGGGACCTGGCTGACCGAGCTGCCGTGGTGCAGCCAGCGGAGCCGGCCGGTCGGGTGCGGCGGGTGGACCGGTGCGTCCGCCCGCAGGGCGGTCAGCTCGACGGAGGTCCACTGCGGCAGCCAGAGCTCCACCTCGTGTTCCGTCCCGTGTTCCGCCTCGTGTTCCGTCTCGTGTTCCGCCGTCGGTGTGGTGAACCGCAGCACGACCGGCCCGCCGGCCGCGGGCAGCGCGGCCCGGTCGGAACGGACGCCGTCCAGCCAGAACTCGACCGCGCCCGGGAAGGGCGAACCCGGCTCGGCGTGCAGCGCGAGTTCGAGCACCGTGGCCGCCGTCCGGAACGCCAACCGCACGCCGGAGGGCATCGTGACCACCCGGCGCAGCGCCTCCTCCGGGAACTGGGCGGCCGTCCAGGCGGGCAGCCGCCAGGGCCGCAGACCGGCCGCGGTGCGCTCCAGGTGCAACGCGCCGCGGAACTCCACCGGCCCGTCCGCCAGCGGGACTTCGACCAACGGACGGCCGGTCACGACCGCTCCTTGCCGTCCCACGTGAAGAAGGTGCCGCCCTTGGCCTCGCGGCCCTCGCGCAGCCGCTGGTGCTCCTGCTCGATCATCGGCGGCAGCTCGTCCATGCCGAACCAGCCGACGGCGAGCGACTCGTCGTCGTTGATCCGGGCCTCGCCGCCGACCGCGCGGCAGCGGAAGACCAGCACCAGGTACTGCGTCACGTCGCCGTTCGGGTAGGTGACATCCGGCGTGACGCTCACCGAGGCGAGCACCTCGGGGACGACTTCGACGCCGGTCTCCTCGAAGCACTCGCGCACCACGCCGTCGGCGGGCTCCTCGCCCGGTTCCAGGATCCCCCCGGGCAGGGCCCAGCGGCCGTCGTCGGCCCGTTGGGCGAGCAGCACCCGGTCCTGGTCGTCCAGGACGACGGCGGCGGCGGCGCTCAGCCAGAGCTTGCGGGTGCCGACGAGGGCGCGGAGATCGGCGAGGAAGGTGGGAATGGCCATACTCCGCACCCTATCCGGCCGGTTCGGGCCGGGCCGTCGCTCACGGCTCCGGGCCGGGGGCACGTCCTCGGCGCGGCCGTCACGCCATCGGGGCCGGGCCCACACTGTCGGCGCGGCCGTCACGCCTTCCGGAGGGGGCGGGCTTCCTGGACCACCGGCAGCACGGCGCCACCGTCCGCGGCCTGCCCGTCCGCAGGCCCGCCGACCTCCGGGCCAGCGCGCTACCTGATGGGGCATCGCCGACCCGCCTGCCCGGCTGCGGCTCGCCGCCCTGCTGGACGGCCCAGCTGCGGTGCCCACCGCCCTGGTCCACCCCGGCGCTGATCGCCCCCGACACCGTGCTCGGCCCAGGCTGTCTGGTGAAGGGCGGCGCGTACGTGTCCAGCAGCGTGCGCCTCGGCGGGGCGCGCAGCCAGGTCCACTGCAACTCCACCGTCGGCCACGACACCTTGTTCGGCGAGCGGGTGACGGTCCACACCCGAGCGGGAACGTATCGGGCGCGGGGCTGCTCGCCGACGGCGCGACCGTCGGCAGCATGCGGTCGTCCCGCCGGGCCGCAAGATCGGCGCGGGCGCCTTCGTGGGCGCGGCCGCGGTGGTGGTCGGCTCGCCGGCCGCGACCGGGACGCCGGCCGCGAGTGCGGGGTCCAGCGCCTCGCGGCCGACGCCGCCGGCGCCGGCGATCCGGAGGTCCCGGTGATCGTTAGTGGTGGTGGCGGTCGTGGTGGTCGTCGCGGTCGGGGCCGTCATGGCGGTCATCCTGCCCGGCTCGGGGCCGCTCCCGGGGCCCGGTTCCGGTTCCGGGGCCCCGCTCAGGACACCTCAACGACGGCGGCGCGCACGGCGAGCCGCGGTCCGGTGGCCTGCCGGGGCAGCGTGATCGGGATGACCGGCTGAGCGGCCGGACCGGCTGCTCCGCGCCCTGGTGGGACGGCGTGTCGGCGGGCTCGGTCGGCACCGGGAAGCCGGGGTTGACCCCGCCGGCGGTGGTGATGCCGCTCAAGTTCAGCAGCACCCCGTCGGTGCCGACGAGGATGCGCGCGTCCAGCAGCAGCGAGCGGTGCTGGACGGACCAGAGGTCGAGCTCGATCCGCTCGGCCCAACCGATCGAGTGGCGGCCCTGGACCTGGGCCAACGGGAGCCCGGGCCGGACGTCGAGCCGACCGCGCTGGCGCTGGGAGTCGCTGGGAGTAGGGGACGACCCGCTCGGGTAGCGGGGGCCGGGCCCGATCACGCCCATCTCGCCGGCCGGCGACGTTCCACAGCTGCGGCAGCTCGTCCAGGCTGGTCCTAGGGAGCAGCTCGCCGAGCCGGGTGGTGCGTGGCTCGTCCGGCTCGTCCGGGAACCGTCTGTCCCGCACGGTGCGGTAGTCGAGGATCTCGAACTCCTCGGCGTGCCGCCCGGTTCTGGTCTGACGGAAGAGCACCGGTCCGCCCGTCGTGCGGCGGATCAGCAGGGCGATCACCAGGCCGACGGTGACCGCGAGGTCCCCCCCTCGCTTCATGACGGTCCCTAAGCATGTGAGGCGGTCCGGGAGGACCGGGTGTGGCTGATGACGGTCTGTTGTTGATGACTCCGAAGGACTGGCCGCCCGGTCCTCCGGGACGCTCCGACCTCTGATGGAGAACTGCGGTCATCGCTGGTTAGGGACCTGTCGGCGGAGTGTTCTTCGGGCCACGGAAGTGCTGGTCACGGTGGAACGGAGCGACGGGGTTGAGCACGGCTCACGCGCGGATATGGGTCGGCATCGATGCCGGCAAGGGGCATCACTGGGCGGTGGCGATCGACACCGACGGCGAGACTCTGTTCTCGACGAGGGCCAGATCCTCCAACTCATCGAGACCGCTCGCGCGAAGGCGGGCGAGGTGCGGTGGGCGGTGGACATCTCCGGCCGGGCCTCCACGCTGCTGCTGGCCCTGCTGATCGCGCACGGGCAGCACGTGGTCTACGTGCCCGGCCGCACGGTCAACCGCATGTCCGGCGCTTACCGTGGCGAGGGCAAGACCGACGCTAAGGACGCGCGCGCCATCGCTGACCAGGCCCGCGTGCGCCCGAAGGGCACACTCGGCTGAGGACGTCTCCGGAGCTGGTCACCAGGCTCCACGTGCTGACCAACTACCGGGCCGACCTGATCGCCGACCGGGTCCGGCTGATCAACCGGCTCCGAGACCTGCTGGTTGGCATCTGCCCCGCCCTGGAGCGGGCCTTCGACTACTCCGCAGCCAAGGGTCCGGTCCTGATGCTGACCGGGTACCAGACCCCGGCGGCCCTGCGTCGGATCGGCGTCAAGCGGCTGACGACCTGGCTGGTACGCCGCAAGGTCCGCAATGCCGGCGACGTGGCCGCCAGGGCCGTGGAGGCCGCTCAGTCCCCAATGGTGGAGCTTCCCGGCGAGAAGCGGGTCGCCAAGCCGGTCTGCGACCTCGCCCACCAACTCCTGGCCCTGGACGAGCGGATCAAGGACAGCGACCGGGAGATCCGCGAGAACTTCCGCACCGATGAACGCGCCGAGATCATCGAATCGATGCCCGGCATGGGCCCCCTCCTGGGTGCGGAGTTCGTCGCCATCGTCGGTGGCCTGTCCACCTACGGCGACGCCGGCCGCCTTGCCTCGCACGCCGGCCTGGCCCCGGTCGCCCGGGACTCCGGCCGCCGCACCGGCAACCACCACCGGCCCAAGCGCTACAACCGGCGCCTGCGGCACATCTTCTACCTGGCCCCGCAGACCGCCATGATGCGGCCCGGCCCGTCCCGGGACTACTACCTCAAGAAGCGCGCCGAGGGACTGCTGCACACTCAGGCCCTGCTCTCGCTCGCACGCCGCCGAGTCGACGTGCTGGGGGCCATGCTGCGTGACAAGAGGCTGTTCACCTCCGTCCCGCCGGCCACCCAGGCGGCTTGACACAGTCGTTGAGATTCCTTCCCCCTGATGCGGTGTGGCGTGCGAGGGGGCTCAGTCGGCCGTCCAGGGCAGGGCCTTGGCGCGGGCGACGGCCGCGTAGGTCTCCAGCGAGACCCCGGCGACGGCGCGCTGGTCGAAGTGCGCCGTGGCACGGCGACGGGCTGCGGCGCCGAGCCGGTCGCGCAGGCCGGGCTCGGTGAGGAGCCGGTCCAGCGCGGTGCTGAGGGCCCGGGCGTCCCCGGGCGGGGCGAGGAGCAGGTGCTCGTCGTGGCGGCCGATCTCGCGGCAGCCGCGGATGTCGCTGAGCACCATCGGGAGCCCTCCGGCGGCGGCCTCCATGGCCGAACGGGAGAACCCCTCCCGGTAGGGGAGTACGAAGACGTCGAGCGCCGCGTAGACGGCCGGCATGTCGCCGCGCGGGCCGAGGAACTCGACGCCGGACTCGGCACCGTGGGCGTCCGGCTTGTCCGGGTCATCCGGGCCGATCCAGACGAACCGGGCCTTGCCGGCCAGCGCCCGGGCCGCCTCGGCGTACTCGGCGATGCCCTTCCCGGCGACCCGGCGGCCGACCCCGCCGACCAGCAACTCGTCCGGCCCGACCCCGAGTTCGGCGCGCAGCCGGGCTCGGTTGCGGGCCCGGTCCCCGGGGTCGGTGGCGAACCGGGTGAGGTCCACGCCGTTGCCGACCACGCGGGACCGGTGGGCCGGGACGGCGCGGGACAGCGTGCGGCGGTCCTCGCCGTTCTGGTACAGCTCGGCGTGCGAGAAGCGGGCCGCTAGGGCCTCGGCACCGAGCAACAACGCCCGCTTGGCGAACGGGTCGTGGGCCTGCGCCTGGAGGCCGTGGCAGGTGTTGACGACCACGGGGACGCGGGCGAGGCGGCCCAGCACCCGGCCGAGCACACCGGTCTTGGGGTCGTGGGTGTGCAGCACGTCGGGGCGGATCCGGTTCAGCACGGCGAGCAGTTCGCGGGCGGCCGCGGCGTCGGCGCGCGGCTGCCAGGACCGGGTGAGCGCGTGCAACGGCTCGTGGCGGACGCCGATCGCCTCCAGGTCGGGGACGTACGGGCCGGGTGCGCTGATGCCGTAGGTCTCGAAGCCCGCCTCCAGGTCCACCTTGAGCTCGGTGGCGAGGAGGAGGTGCAGGCTCATGTCGACGGTGGTCAGGTGGGCGACCCGCAGCCGGCGGCCGCCGGGGCCGCGCAGGCGGAGCGGCAGCGCGGCCGGAGGCGTCCGGTCCTCGCCGTTCCGGTCCTCGGACGGCCGGTCCTCGGACGGCCGGCGCCCGGGATTCCGGCGCTCGGTTGTCCGGCGCTCGGACGGCCGGTGCTCGGGGGGCGGGCTCTCAGGCACGGGCGCCCACCGCCTTGGCGGTCGCCACGATCCGGGCGTACGCGCGCTCCGGTATCAGCCGGCCGTACAGCTTCGCCCGGAGGAAGTCGATCGGGTCGGTGCGGCGGACCGGGCGGACCGGCATCCGGCACAGCCGGACCGGGTCGGCGCCGGGCGTGTTGCGGCCGACCTCGCCCGTCGCGGCGGTCCGGCACCGGGCCCGCAGGGCCGGCTCCATGGGCGGGACCGGGACACCCCAGGTGTACGCGTAGTGCCGGGAACGGACGCCGAGGTGCTGCTCGACGTCGTCGTTGCAGGCGTCCGGCTCGGCGGTGCCGAGCGGTTCGGGGCGGGCGTGGCCGCGGCTGGGCCCCGGGGCGCCGGAGGTCTTCGCGATCGAGCCCTCCCAGCGCATCTCGCCGCCGACGTGGCCGCTGACGAGGTAGACGGTGAAGGGGAGGCCGCGCTCGCGCGGCAGCGTCCAAGCGTTGTCGTAGACGTCGGCGAAGCCGTTGTCGAAGGTGAGCACGGTACCGGGGGTACAGCGGCTGGCCTCGATCCGGTCCAGGGCCTCGTCCAGCGGGACCACCCGGCCGGGCGGCAGCTCGGCGGGCAGGTCGGCCTGGGCGGTGAAGTCGGCGGTGGCGACGTCCGGTTCGTCCGGGTTGCCGCCGCCGATCCGGTGGTAGACCAGGACGGTGGCGCCCTCACCCGGGCGGGCGCCGACCCGGCGGGCCGGCGCGCGCTCGACGTGGGCGCGGACGCCTCCGACGGTTCCGGCCGTCACGCCGGCCGCCGCCGTCGCTGTCGCCATCGCCCCGGCATCGCCGGTCGCCCCCGTCGCCCCGGCCTCTGACGGCCCGGCGATGCCGCTCATCGTTCCCCTTCGGTGCTTGCCACCCGCGTCCGCGCCCTCCCCGGCGCCGGCCCAAGTGGCCGTGCGTCCGGCGCAATTGGCAGCCGGACGGAATTCACAGTAGGGGGAAGTGTGGGGCCGCTGCCCCGGAATTGTGAAAGAAACGAGAAGGAGTCGGCGAATGAGCTGAAAACCAGCCGATCTGACCGATTGGAATCGATCAGCCGTTCAGGGGACGGCCGCCCTTTCCCGCTTTGCGGCTTACGGCTTTACGGCCTTGCGGCTTTCCGTTCCGGTTACCCGTTCAGAGGGTCGCGCCACGTCGGGCGCGGAACACGGCGAACGCGATCCGGCCCAGCAACAGCACCCCGGCCGCGAGACAGCCGGCCACCGCCATCGCCCAGGCCGGGCCGCCACTGTCCGGAACCACCACCGCGACCACGATGCCGAGCGCCAGGCAGGCCAGGCCGACCACCGCGAGCGGGATCTGGTGGGTGACCAGCGCGCCGCCGCTCCACGCGCGGGCCATCCGGCTCGCGCCGTGCAGGTGGAAGGGATCACGGTCCGCATCTGCCATGAGCCCAAGGTACCCCGACGCGGCCCCGGAGGCAGCCCGCGGGGAGTGATGCGCCCGCCACCCTACGCGACCGGAACGGCGCCGTTAACACTCCGGCACCCACCGGGCGCTGGCAGGTTCCGGCCTGCGAAAAATCCTCGCTCGTCCGGTACAACCATCTACGGGGTGTATGGGTCTCCACTACATTGAGCGATCCAGGAGCCGTCCGTGGTGCGGGTTGGGAGTCCCCACCGAGGACCGGAATAACACCAGGGGGCGGAGCCGCCGTGCCCTGGAGTCGGAGGCCGGGCTCCGTCCTCCGGCGGTACCGCCACGCCGCACCGGCGACCGAGGGGGAACCGTGCCGCAGTCCCAGTCCACCACGTCGACCAGCAGGGCCCGGCGGACCAGTTCCACGGTCCGCCCCCTGCCGAGCGTGAACGTGCGCCCGTTGTCGCAGGCGGCCGTCGGGCAGCCGGCCGCCCCGCAGCCCGCCGTTCGCCAACCCACCGTTCGCCAGCCCGCCGCCCGTCCGGCCGCGGCCCCGCGGCCCACTCCCCCGGCGGCACCCGTGCGGCACGCCACGCCGCCCGACCCCTGCCGGACCGACGCACGGGGCGACTGGCTGCGCTTCGCCCCCGTCCAGCCGCTGTTCCGGGCCCGGGCCGCGCAGCGGCTCGCCGTCCTCGCGTACCACGGCGTCACCGACCCGCGCTCCTTCGGCGCCCAGCTCGACCGGCTGCGAAGACTCGCCACTCCCATCTCGCTCGCCGCCGTCCAGCAGGCCGTCGCCGACCGGCGCCCGCTGCCCGCCCGCAGCGTGCTCGTCACCTTCGACGACGCCGACCGCAGCGTCCTCACCCACGCCCTGCCCGCCCTCAACGACCGGGGCATCCCGGCGGCCGCGTTCGTGATCTCCGAGCTGATCGGCACCGAGAGGCCGTTCTGGTGGCACGAGGCCGACTTCCTCGCCCGGCACGGCGGGCGCGCCCGGTCGCTCGACTGCGGACACCCCTCACAGCTGCTGCGGCGGCTGAAGGCGATGCCCGACCCCGACCGCCGGCGCAGCCTGCAGGAGCTCCGGGTCAGCGCCGACCGCCGGCCGCCCCGGCAGGAGCAGCTCACCCCGGCCGATCTGATCGCCCTGCGCGAGGGCGGCGTCGCCATCGGCAACCACACCCAGGGGCACCCCTGCCTCGGCCGCTGCGACGACGCCACCGTCCGCGCCGAGATCACCGGCGCCCACGACGCCCTCACCCGCTGGCTCGGGGAACCGCCGGTCGCGTTCGCGTACCCCGACGGCGGCCACGACCCACGGGCGGAGGCCGTCCTGCAGGAGCTCGGCTACCGCCTCGGCTTCCTCTCCGACCACCGACTCGGCCCCCGCCTCCCCGACCACCCCCTCCAGATCAGCCGCCTCCAGGTCGACTCCACCACCAGCACCCGCCGCTTCGACACCATCCTGTCCGGCCTCGAACCCGCCTACCGCCGCTGGCGCGGCCAAGCCGTCGCCTGACAACGCCCGCCTCACGCACGGAGCACCCGAAAAGTCGACCCCACCGACTTCCTGTCCCCGGGCCCGACCGCCCCCCAGGAAGTCGACGGGTTCGACTTTTCGTGCAGGTAGCTGGAGGCTGCACAACCACCTCGCGCACCAAAAGTCGGCCAGGCCGACTTCTCGCACCGCTCGCCCAAGAAGACCCGCCGGCCCAGACTCCTCTGCAGGGCCCAAACGCACAGGAAACCCCACGCGGTGCCCTTGACCCACGTCAGCGGCCCATCGCCCACCCACCAAAAGTCGGCCAGGCCGACCTCCTGGACCTCTCAACATGGGAGTGCCGCCGGCCCACAACGCCTCTACCGGCCCCCAACACCCACCAGACCCACGCAGCACTCACGACCCCGGGCACGCGGCCCCATCGCCCGCGCACCAAAAGTCGGCCGGGCCGACTTCCTGCACCGCTCAGCATGGGAAGGCCCGCCGGGGCCACGACGCCTCTACGGGCTCCCCATACCCACCACGCCCACGCGGCGCTCACAACCCCGGGGCACTCGGCCCATCGCCCACCAAAAGTCGG
Source organism: Kitasatospora sp. NPDC127111 (assembly GCF_042677465.1). NCBI lineage: Bacteria > Bacillati > Actinomycetota > Actinomycetes > Kitasatosporales > Streptomycetaceae > Kitasatospora > Kitasatospora sp. NPDC127111. The sequence continues at coordinate 36,569 of NZ_JBHXTG010000030.1, read as the reverse complement.
CCGGGCCAACTTCCTGCACCGCTCAGCATGGGAAGGCCCGCCGGGCCACGACACCTCTACGGGGCTCCCAACACCCCCCAGGCCCACGCGGCGCTCACGACCCCCGGGCGCACGACCCATCACCCGCGCGCGAAAAGTCGGCCGGCCCGACCTTCTGGACGGCTCAGCATGGGAGTGCCGCCGGGCCAGGTCGCCTCTGCAGGCTCCGAACACGTAGCACGCTCGCGTGGTGCTCACGACCACGGGCACGCGGCCCATCGCCCCCGCACCAAAAGTCGGCCAGGCCGACTTCCCGCGCGAACGGGTGCCGCACCGCACCACTCAGCAGGGACCGAGCCGGACTCCTGTGCGGGCCCCGCACAAGCAAGAGGCCACGCGGCTGATCGCCCGCGCGGCAAAAGTCGGCCGGGCCGACTTCTCGCGCGGGCTGGGCCGACGCCTCGTGGTGGGGATCAGGCGGCGGGGGTGGGGGTGGGGAGGGTGCGGCCCTGGGGGTAGAGGAGGGCGGCAGGCGGGAGGGCGGCGGGGGTGCCGGCGTGGAGGACGGTGAGGGTGCTGTCGCCGGTGCGGGTGGGGTCGGCGACGCGCCGCAGGGCCTGGGCGGCGACCGCGTCGGCCGAGCCGTGCAGGGTGAGGTGCGGGGCCGCGACGGGGGCGACGGCCTCGCGGATGCGGTCGGCGACCAGCTCGTAGTGGGTGCAGCCGAGGACGATGGCCGCCGTACCGGCCGGTGTGCGGGCGGCCGCGTCGGCGATGGCCGCGTCGATGGCGGCGTCGTCGCCGTGCTCGACGGCGTCCGCCAGGCCGGGGCAGGCGACCTCGGTGACCGCGGCCGGGCCGGCGAAGTCGCGGATCAGCCCGCGCTGGTAGGCGCTGCCCGTGGTGGCGGGGGTGGCCCAGATGGCGACCGGTCCGCCGAGCGCGGCGGCCGGCTTGATCGCCGGGACGGTGCCGATGACCGGCAGCGCGGGTTCGAGCTCGGCGCGCAGGGTGGCGAGCGCGTGGACCGAGGCGGTGTTGCAGGCGACCACCAGGGCGTCCGGTTCGAGCGCGGCCGCCGCCCGCGCGCAGCCGAGCGCGAGTTCGGTGACCTCCTCGGGCGTGCGCGGGCCCCAGGGCATCGAGGCGGGGTTGGAGGAGAGCACCAGGTCGACGTCCGGGCGGAGACTCCGCAGGGCGGCAGCGGCGGCCAGCAGGCCGATTCCCGAGTCCATCAGTGCGATCTTCACAGGGCAAGACTTTAGTCGATGCCCCGCTCCGGGCCCGGGGTGCGGCAGACTGCCCGGGTGACCGTCCTGCTGTGGATCGCCGTGCTCTCCCTGCTGGTCTGGCTCTGGCTGGCGTGCTGCCACGGGCTGTTCTGGCGCACCGACGTACGGCTCCCCGCTCGCCGGCCGCCGGCCCGCTGGCCGCAGGTCGTGGTCGTGGTGCCGGCCCGGGACGAGGCCGGGGTGCTGCCGGTGAGCCTGCCGAGCCTGCTGGCGCAGAAGTACCCGGGGCGGGCCCGGGTGGTGCTGGTGGACGACCACAGTTCGGACGGCACCGGCGAGCTCGCGGCCGCCCTCGCCACGCCCGACGGCCTGGAGCTGACCGTCACCACCCCTCCCCCGTTGCCGCCGGGCTGGACGGGCAAGCTGTGGGCACTGCGGCACGGCGTGGAGCTGGCCGGTCCGGACGCCGAGTACCTGCTGCTCACCGACGCGGACATCGCGCACGGTCCGGATTCGCTGGCCGAGCTGGTGGCCGCCGCCGAGAGCAACCGGCTGGACCTGGTCTCGCAGATGGCCCGGCTCCGGGTGGAGACCGGCTGGGAGCGGCTGATCGTCCCGGCCTTCGTCTACTTCTTCGCCCAGCTGTACCCGTTCCGCCGCAGCAACCGGCCCGGTGCCCGGACTGCCGCGGCGGCGGGCGGCTGCTCGCTGGTGCGGCGGGAGGCGCTGGAGCGGGTCGGCGGGGTGGCGGCGATCCGGGGCGCGGTGATCGACGACGTGTCGCTGGCCCGGGCGGTGAAGGCGGCCGGCGGCCGGACCTGGCTGGGCCTGGCCGAGCAGGTGGACAGCGTCCGCCCGTACCCGCGGCTGGCGCAGCTCTGGCGGATGGTCTCGCGCAGCGCGTACGCCCAGCTGCGGCACTCGGTGCTGTTGCTGGCCGGGACGGTGGCCGGGCTGGCACTGGTGTACCTGGTGCCGCCGGTGGCCACGGCGGCCGGGCTGGCCACCGCGCGGTGGCCGGTGGCCGCGGCGGGCGGGGCGGCCTGGGCGCTGATGGCCGGGACGTTCGTGCCGATGCTGCGCTACTACCGGCAGCCGGCGGCGGCCGCGCTGCTGCTGCCGTTCACGGCGGCGCTGTACCTGCTGATGACGGTGGACTCGGCGGTGCAGCACTGGCGCGGGCGCGGGGCCGCGTGGAAAGGCCGGACGTACTGAGCCCGGCTGGTCCACACTGTTCGGATGGACCGTCAGACGATCTCCCGCCTCGCCCATGCCCATCACCCGATCGCGGCGCCGATCGCCGACGAGTCGGTGGCCCGGTTGTTGTCCCGGGCGACCGCGCACACCGAGGCCGGTCGGGCCCTGGACCTCGGCTGCGGCGAGGGCGGCTGGCTGGTCCGGGCGCTGGCGGCGCGGCCGAGCTGGCGGGCGGTCGGGGTGGACCTCGACGCGGCGGCGCTGACCCGGGCCCGGGAGACGGCCACGGCCCTCGGCCTGGAGCGGCGGCTCGGCCTGCACCACCTGGACGCCCGGGAGTTCAAGGCCGTCGAGCCGTTCGACCTGGTGCTGAACGTCGGCGCGACGCACGCCTTCGGCGGCCTGCTGCCGGCTCTGGCGGCCGCCCGTGAGCACCTGGCGCCCGGTGGTGCGGTGCTGGTGGGCGAGGGCTTCTGGGAGCGCGAGCCCGACCGGGCGGCGCTGGAGGGCCTGGGCGTCGCCCGGGACGAGTACGCCGACCTGGCGACCACCACCGACCGGGTGATCGCGGACGGCTGGACGCCGGTGTACGGGTATGTCAGCAGCCCGCAGGAGTGGGACGACTACGAGTTCTGTTGGACGGGCTCGCTGGCGGCCTGGGCGCTGGACCACCCGGACCACCCCGACGCCGCGGCGGCCCGCGAGGCCGCGGACCGGCACCGCGCCGAGTGGCTGCACGGCTACCGGGGCACGTTCGGCTTCGTCACCTACCTGCTGCGTCGGAGCCGGTAACCGGCGCACGCCGGTAACCGCTGGTAGCCGGTAACGCACGCAGCAGCCGGCCGCGGGTGTCCGCAGGCCGCGGGTGCGCGACGGCCACCGCCCGGCGGCGGGCGCGGGCGAGGAGTCGTCGATCAGCGGGGCGATCTCCGGCAGCTCCTGGGTGGTCGACCGGTTCTCGCTGGAGAGCGTCACCACCGCCGTCGAGGAGCTGTACGCCCGGGTGCTGGCCGCCAGCCCGGCCCGGGCGGCGGACTGGCTGTGCTCGCGGTCCCGGGAGCCCAGCCGCGCCCGGCGATCCGGGTCGTCCAGCAGGCCGCGGATCTACCGGCCAGCGCCTCCGGGTCCCGCGAGCCCGTCCCGGAGCCGTCCATGCAGCGCGAGGCGTGCGGCTCGACGAGCGGGCCGGGCTCGTGCCCGGTGGTGTAGCCGGCCGCACCGCGCACCACCACCGGCTTGCCGAAGGCCAGCCCGCGCAGCGCCGAGCCGCCCGTCCCGCGGACGATGTCGGCGGCCTGGTACGCGGGCCGCGGTCCGCCAACTGGCGCGGGAACAGCACGATTTCGCGGCCGAGCGCGGGGCTGGCCTCGGCCCGCGCGGGCGCGCGGCCGCTCCAGGCTCGGGCCGACGCCGACGACGAGCCGCGCCCTCGGATCGTCCAGCCGCCGGACGGCGTCGACGGTCAGCTCGGCATCAGCGTCCTTCTTCCGCGGGCACCAGCCTGGTCACGATGGCGAGCAGCAACTCGTCGTCGTGGACGCCGTGTTCGCGCCGGAACGCGGCACCGTCCACCTGGCCGGGCGTGTCCGTGACGGTGGTGAAAAGCCGAGCACCGCCTGCTTGGAGCGGGCGCGCAGGTCGCGCTCGGCGAGCGCGCGGACGAGTTCACGCGCGCCCCAGTGCTCCCGGGCCGCCTGCGCGGGACTCGGCCGGCGTTTGAGGACGAGCTCCGGTGGCGGCCCGTCGGCGGCCGCGGGCCGCCCCGGAGTGGCGGTCGTCCGATTGTGGTTGCGGCTGTCGCGCTCGGCGACGAGCTGCGCGCGCCGTCCCCCCACGGACCCCTGCTCTCTCCGGTACCGCCGGTGTCGAGAAGTGGGCCCGCCACCACGGTGGTTGTGCGTCGCGGCGGTCCGGCCCGGCGTCCACTCCGGCACTCGGTGTGGACGCCGGGGGGGCGGTTCGGTGAAGGTGATCGGGTCAGCGGGTGGACTTGGTCGCTACCGGCCCTGGCGGGGGCGGCGCTGCTGGTCCTGCGCCACCAGCTGGTCCATGGCCGCGGGCATCGCCTCGACGCCGCCGGCCTTGGTCGGCGAGGTGCGGGCGTCACCCTGGACGACCACGGTGGGCAGCTCGTTGATCTGGTAGCGGATGAACTGCGCGGCGGCGTCGTCGACGGCCCGGCGCACCTCGTCGGAGCGGTAGGCGTCCCGGAACGAGGCCGGGTCGACGCCCTGGAGCAGCGCCCAGTCGGCGGCGGTGTCCTCGGTGGTGAGGTCCTGGTTGTTGGAGTGGATCGCGCGGAAGGCGCTGGTCTGCAGGCGCTCGACCAGGCCGAGGCGCTCCAGCGTGTAGTAGAGGCGGGCGTGGCCGCGCTGCACGACCTCCTCGCGGCTGCCCGGCCAGATCGCGGGCACCCGGCGCAGCTCGACGTCGGCGCGGTGCTTCTCGGCCCAGGCCTGGAGCGGCTGCTCCAGCTGCTGGGAGTGGCCGCAGTCGTACCAGAAGAACTCGACGGCCTCGGTGCGGGTGTTCTCGCGCACCGGCTGGACGTGGTCGAGGCGGGCGGACTGGGGGGCCTCGGTGGACGGTTGGGCGGTGGCTGCGCCGGCCTGGACGGGGGTTGCGGCGATCCCGGTGGCGACGGCGAGCAGGACGGTGGACCTCAGCAGCGACTTCACATCGGGCAGTGTGGCGGTGACGGAACGTCATCGGCCACTCGCCCCGGGGCGGTCGCACCGGGATTCGCCCGTTCGGCGCAGCCCGGCCGCCGCCGCGGCCACGACGGCAGCCACGACGGCGGCCACGGCCCGGGCCGGGACGCCGCCCCGGTGCCCCAGCGGGCCTCACGTCACTCGGCGCGCGGCGCGTGCTCCGGGCGCGGCGGGATCACCGCGGCCGCGGCGGCCGAGGCGGGGTCGGCCTTGGCGAGCGCGGGCGGCTCCCCCGCCGGACGGTGCTCACCGGCCGGCTCGGCCGGCGCCGTCGACCGCCCCGGGACGGTGCCCGCCTGCGGGCCGGTGCCCGCCTTCGGCGTCGCGCCGTCGAAGAAGCGCAGCAGTTCCACCGGGAACGGCAGGACCAGCGTGGAGTTCTTCTCCGCCGCCACCTCGACGACCGTCTGCAGCAGGCGCAGCTGGAGCGCGGAGGGCGAGTTGTCCATCATCTCCGCCGCCTGGGCGAGCTTCTCGGCCGCCTGGAACTCGCCGTCGGCGGTGATGATGCGGGCGCGCCGCTCACGGTCGGCCTCGGCCTGCCGGGCCATCGAGCGCTTCATCGAGTCGGGCAGCGCGACGTCCTTGATCTCGACCCGGTCGATCTGCACGCCCCACCCGACGGCCGGCGTCTCCAGCATCAGTTCCAGGCCGCGGTGCAGGTTCTCCCGGCCGGACAGCAGGTCGTCGAGCTCGCTCTTGCCGATGATCGAGCGCAGCGAGGTCTGCGCGACCTGCGACATGGCGAAGGCGTAGTTCTGCACGTCGACGGTGGCGAGCACCGGGTCGACCACCCGGAAGTAGACGACCGCGTCGACGCGCACCGAGACGTTGTCCCGGGTGATGCCCTCCTGGGCGGGCACCGGCATGGTGATGACCTGCACGTTGACCTTGCGCATCCGGTCGATGACCGGGACCAGCAGGGTGGGGCCGGGCTGGCGCACGTGGCCGTGCACCCGGCCCAGCCGGAAGACGACACCCCGCTCGTACTGCTGCACCACCCGCACCCCGGTGGCGAGCCAGAGAATTCCCAGGGCCGCGAGGCCCGCGAGTACCACCATGTCGGTGACCTTTCCCCGTGCCGGCGCCCCCGGGCGGAGTCCCTGTTGGCTCCGTCGTACGGGTGCGCCGCGCAGGGAAGTATGCGCCTGTGCCGGTCCGGTTCCCAGAGGCGGCGGAGCGATCTTGACGCCTTGTTAGCGCCGGCCGGGTCGGGGCCGCGGTGGCCCGGATCCAGCCGTACGCGGAGCGCCTGCGCGACGCCTGACCGGGCCCGGGCCCGGTTACGCGGTTCGGGTGAACGCGGTTGGACCGCGGGTACCGCCGGTCGGCAGGATGTCCGGCCGGGGCCCGCGGTCCCATCCCACCCTCCCCCGAACGGATTTGGAGTCGCCCGGTGCTCAAGGGATTCCGCAGCTTCCTGCTGCGCGGAAACGTCGTGGACCTCGCGGTCGGCATCGTCATCGGCGCGGCCTTCACCGCCGTCGTCACCGGGTTCGTCACCGCCTTCCTCACCCCGCTCGTCGGGGTCGCGACCGGCGCGGTCGGCGACTTCACCCAGAAGACCTTCTCGGTGGCCGGCACCCGGTTCCCGTACGGCGTGTTCGTGAACGCGCTGATCAGCTTCGTGCTGGTGGCCGCGGTGATCTACTTCGTCGTGGTGGTGCCGGTCGGCAAGCTGCAGGCGAAGCTCGAGGGCGCCAAGCCCGCGCCGGCCGCCAAGGCGGACTGCCCGGAGTGCCTCAGCCCGATCCCGGCGGCCGCGGTGCGCTGCTCGTTCTGCACCTCCGAGGTGGCCGGCCGGCCGGGGTTCCCCACCCAGGCCACCGCGTCGCCCCAGTCCGCCCAGGCCCGCTGAGACCCGCCCAGGCCCGCACCGGCTCACCGGGGCCGGGTGAGGCGCGGGACGCCCGGCTTCGCGCCCCTGACCTGCGCTCACCTGAAATTTATCCCCGAAACATTCACGAGCCCCCGTCGGCCCTCCGCCGGGGGCTCGAATGCGCCAGCGCACGCCCCGCCCGCAAAAGTTTCTTCGCCGGGCCCCGAACCGTTCACCGGCCCGTCACCGCACCGGCCTCCGCGGCCCCCGTCCGGGCCCTGTTCGACCCCGGACCCCGGCCCCGGGCTGGCCTGAACTCGCCGCCAGAATGTCCGTTCTTACTACTTTCGAGTCCTTTGTGCGAGCGAAGACTGTGTAAACACTCGAACTGCTCGGCCTCCCACTCTCCTCAGCAGCCGCATTGTGGGCTTACCGTATGCCCCATGACCTCGCCCCGCTCCTACGACGGAGTCGGCTACCCCTCTCCGTCCTTTTCCTCCGGCACGCCCATCTACGACTCCCTCGTCGCAGAACGCGGTGTCCCGCAGATCGCGCCCATCAACGTGCCGGCCGCCCTGCCGCCGGCGCTGTCCACCGGTTACGGATCCGGCCTCGGCCCGTCCTACGACAACCGGTACGGCGGTGGGTACGACACTCCCGGCAGCAACCTCCCCGCGCTGCCCCCCGCCCGCCTCGCCCTGGGCCCCGGCCCGAGCAGCGGCCCCTCCACCGGCCCCGCCACCGCGTACATCCCGGCGCAGCCCGCGCCGGCGTACGCCGTCGCGCCCCAGCCGCCCGTCCCCGGCTACGGCGGCCCGCAGCCCTACCTGGCCGCCCAGCGCCCGCAGGCCCCCGCCCCCGGCTTCGCCCAGGCCACCACCGGCGGCTACCAGCCGTCCGGCGGCCAGAGCTTCGGCGGGCAGAACACCTTCGTCGGCGCCGGACAGGGCGGCCAGCAGACCTTCGGCGCGCAGCCGCTGGGCGGCCCGGCCTCCTTCGGCGGCCAGCAGCCGGCCGGCCAGGCGCACGGCGGCCCGCAGAGCTTCGGCGGACAGCAGTCGTTCGGCGGACAGCAGTCCTTCGCCGGGACCGGCCCGGCCGGTGCCGGCTTCTCCGGCCAGGGCGACCAGAGCTTCGGCGGCACCCACCTGCGCCCGGCCGTCTCCCCGGTCGCGCCGGTCCGCCCGATGCAGCCGCAGCGGCCGGGCGGGTACGGCGAGCCCGGCCAGTTCCAGCAGGGCTACCAGCCGCAGGGCCAGGCCTACTGACACCTCCGGGCCGGCCCCACCCGGCCCGAACCCGCACCACCTGAGCACCACCCGGCGCCACCGCGCCGGGCGTACGGAGAAACGGGTCATCCACGGACCGCCCGGACCGCCTCCCCACGGCGTCCGGGCGGTCCGTGCGCGTACGGGCCCGGAACCCCCGGCGGAACGGGGGTGCCGGTGCGCGCGGGCCGCCTGGCAGGATGGGGGCATGCTGCTCACCGGACTCCACGTCTACCCCGTCAAGTCGATGTACCGCCTGAGCCCCGCCGAGGCGCGGGTCGAACCGTGGGGCCTGCTCGGCGACCGACGGTGGATGCTGGCCGACGACACCGGACGGTTCGTCAGCCAGCGCGAGAACGCCGCCCTCGGCCAGATCCGCACCGAGCTCGCCGACGACGGCACGCTCACCCTCACCGCCCCCGACGGCTCCCGCACGACCGTCCCGGCACCCGCCGTCGCCGCCGGCGACCCGCTCGTCGACGTCGAGGTCTGGGGCACCCGCTTCCGCGCCGCCGAGGCCGCCAAGGAGGCCCACCTCTGGATCGCCGAACACCTCGGCGACTACCGCCTGGTGCACCTGGACGACCCGCGCGCCCGGCCGACCGACCCGCAGTTCTCCGAGCCCGGAGACACCGTCTCGATGGCCGACGGGTTCCCGCTGCTGCTCGCCTCCACCGCCTCGCTGGCCCGGCTCAACGAACTGATCGCCGAGGAGAACCCGGAGGGCCACGAGGCGCTGCCGATGGAGCGGTTCCGCCCCAACGTGGTCGTCGACGGCGCCGAGCCGTGGGCCGAGGACGGCTGGCGCCGGATCCGGATCGGCGAGCTGACCTTCCGGGTGGTCAAGCCCTGCGGCCGGTGCGTCATCACCACCACCGACCAGGAGACCGGCGAACGGCGCGGGAAGGAGCCGCTGCGCACCCTCGCCAAGCACCACCGGCTGCTGAAGAAGGCCGCGTTCGGGCAGAACCTGATCCCCGAGCGCCCGGCCGGGGTCGAGGGTGACGTGCTCGGGACGCTCCGCGTCGGCGACGGGGTCGAGGTGCTGGAGGACGGCGCGCACTGGCCCGCGTCCGGAACCGTGACTGTGCGCGCTCGTTGAAGCATGTGGTGAAGACGAAACGGTCCCCGGCCCCGCCCGCCGCCGGGCGGCCGGACCACCCGCGCGGGCGCGCTACGGTGGGCGGACGGCCCGCGCACCCCCGCGCGTACGGCCCGTTGATCGCCGGCTCGACGAAGGTGGGGACGACAGACCGTCATGGCTGAGCACAGGGTCCGGGTCACCCAGGACAGCGCATCCCGCTGGCGGCGCCGCGCCGGCGAGTACGACACGCTCGCGGAGGCCCTCGCCGCCGCCGAACCGGGCGACACGGTGACCCTGCGACCGGGCACCTACCGGGAGAACGTGGTGCTGGACAAGCCGGTCACCGTCGTCCCCGCGCAGGGCCCCGGCACGGTCCGGATCGACCCGCCGAGCGGCGTACCGCTGACCGTCACCGCCGCGGCCACCGTCCGCGACCTGGTGGTCGAGGGCAGCGACAGCTCCGTCCCGGCCGTGCTGGTCACCGGCCCGGACGCGACCCCCGCGCTCAGCGGCTGCCGGGTGGAGACCCGCTCGGCAGCCGGCGTCGAGGTCACCGGCGGCGCCCGGCCCACCCTGCGCGGCTGCGTGATCGCCAACCCGGCCGGCCTGGGCCTGCGGCTGCGCGGCGAGGAAACCGCCGCCGCCTTCGACGACTGCGAGGTCGCCACCGCCGGGCAGGCCGGACTGGCCGTCCTCGGCGGCGCCACCGCCGCCCTCGAACGCTGCCGGATCCACCACGCGGCCGGCGCCGGCGTGCTGCTCACCGACCCGGGCAGCGCCGCCGAACTGACCGGCTGCGAGATCTACGAGATCCGCGGCAGCGGCGTGCAGGCCGAGGCGCGGGCCGGCGGCCGGCTGGTCGACTGCGACATCCACCGGGTCACCGGCAACGGCGTGACCCTGGACGGCGAGGCCGAACTGGTACTGACCGGCTGCCGGGTGCACGACCTGCCGGAGAACGGCGCCGACCTGCGCGGCCGCGCCCGGCTCAGCCTGGTCAACAGCACCGTGCGGGACTTCGGGCGCGGCGCGCTCTCGGTCTGGGACCAGGGCACCGAGGCCACCGCCGAATCCTGCGAACTCCACGGCTCCTCCGGCGAGTACCCGGCGCTCTGGGTCAGCGACGGCGCCCGGCTCACCCTCACCGACTGCTCGCTGCACGACCTCCCCGACGCGCTCTTCGTCCTCGACCGGGACTCCGCCGCCACCGCCGAGGGCTGCTCGTTCAGCCGGATCCGCAGCTCCGCCGTCTCGGTCAGCGGCGGCGCCGGCGTGACCCTGAGCCGCTGCCGGGTCCAGGAGGCCGGCACCGGGCTCTGGTTCCGCGACCACGGCAGCGGCGGGCTGCTCACCGACTGCGAGATCTCCGACGTGGCCACCGGGGTGATCGTCACCAAGGGCGCCGACCCGGTGGTGCGCGACTGCACCGTCCGGGCCAGCACGGACGCCGGGGTGTACGTCTCCGCGCAGGGCCGCGGCAGCTTCGAGGACTGCCGGGTCTCGCACGGCAAGGGCTTCGGCTTCCACATCATCGACGGCTGCCGCACCGTGCTGACCCGCTGCCGGGCGGAGCAGAACGAACGGGCCGGGTTCGAGTTCTCCGAGCCCGGGCCGGTGGTCGAGGCCTGCACCTCCGACGACGTCGTCCCAGCCGCCGCACCCGAGCTGCCCGCCCCGCGGACCGCCCAACCGGCCGCGCCGCCGGTGCCGTTGACCGCCGCGGCGGTGGCGGTGACGGCCGCCGCACCGCCCACGGCGGCGATCGGGCCGATCCCGGACTGCCGGCCCGCCGACGAGGCGCTCGCCGAACTCGACGCGCTGGTCGGCCTGGCCACCGTCAAGCAGGAGGTCCGCACGCTGATCGACCTGATCTCGGTCGGCCGGCGCCGCCGCCAGGCCGGGCTCAAGGCCCCCTCGCTCCGCCGCCACCTGGTCTTCACCGGCGCCCCCGGCACCGGCAAGACCACCGTCGCCCGGCTCTACGGCGAGATCCTGGCCTCGCTCGGGGTGCTGCAGCGCGGCCACCTGGTCGAGGTGGCCCGGGTCGACCTGGTCGGCGAGCACATCGGCTCCACCGCGATCCGCACCGCCGCCGCCTTCGACCGGGCCCGCGGCGGGGTCCTCTTCATCGACGAGGCCTACGCGCTCGCGCCGGAGGACGGCGCCCGCGACTTCGGGCGGGAGGCGATCGACACCCTGGTCAAGCTGATGGAGGACCACCGGGACGAGGTGGTCGTCATCGTGGCCGGCTACACCGCCGAGATGGAACGCTTCCTCTCCGCCAACCCCGGTGTGTCGTCCCGCTTCTCACGGACCATCACCTTCTCCGACTACACCGCCGACGAGCTGCTGGAGATCGCCCGCGCCCAGTGCGCCGAGCACGAGTACGCGCTCGCCGAGGCCACCGAGGGCGCGCTGCTGGAGCACTTCGCCGCGCTGGAGCGCGGGCCCAACTTCGGCAACGGGCGAACCGCGCGGCAGGTCTTCGAGACGATGGTCGAACGGCACGCCATGCGGGTCGCCCAACTGGCCGAACCGTCCACCGAGGAGCTCCAGTTGCTGGTGCCCGCCGACCTGCCGGGCGCCCGGCTGCCGTGACCCGGCGGGCGGCCGTCCGGACGCCGCAGCAGCGCCGCCCAAGTGTGACGGACGGGGAACCCGGGTGCGCCCGGCGCCCGTTGGGCCGGTATGAGCATGCTTCTCGGTGGCGCGGCGGGCGGGCTGCTGCTGCCGGCCGCCCTGGTCGTGGTGTTCTTCCTCGGCGGCGTCGCCCGCCGGCTGCTCGCCCGGCCAGCGGCGGCAGGCGCCCGGCCGGGCCCGCGCCCGGAGGCCGGCCGGGCGGGCGCGACCGCCACCGAGGAACTGCACGCGCTGCTCTACCCGGGCAAGCGGGCGCAGTTGGAACAGCGCCGGATCGCGCTGGTGCTGCGGGACGACGAGCACGACGGCGCGCCGAGGCGGACCGGCATCGACCTCGCCGCCGGCACGGCGGTGCTGCGCCGGCCGTCGGTCCGCCCGGGCCCCGCCCCCCAGCATCCGCTCGACCGGTAGCCGCGGGCCCGGCCGCCGGGCCTCCGGCGTCAGCCCGACCAGGCGCCTCCGGCCAGGAAGGACTCCAGCCGGGCCCGGTACGGCGCGATGTCGATCCGCTCGCCGGCCAGCCAGTCGTCCGAGTAGTACTTGTCCAGGTAGCGGTCGCCCGGGTCGCAGATCAGGGTGACCACGCTGCCGCGCTCCCCCGCCGCCCGCATCTGCGCGACGATCTTCAGCGCGCTCCACAGCCCCGTCCCGGTGGAGGCACCCGCCTTCTTGCCGAGCACGTCCTCCAGCACCCGCACGGCGGCGATCGAGGCGGCGTCGGGGACCTTCATCATCCGGTCGATCGCCCCGGGCACGAAGCTCGGTTCCATGCGGGGCCGGCCGATCCCCTCGATCCGCGAGCCGCTCTCGCAGACCGCGTGCGGGTCGTGCCCGACCCAGCCGTCGAAGAAGCAGGAGTTCTCCGGGTCGGCGACGCAGATCCGGGTGTCGTACTGCATGTAGTGCACGTACCGGGCGATGGTCGCCGAGGTGCCGCCCGTCCCCGCGGTGGCCACGATCCAGGCCGGCTCCGGGTGCGGCTCCAGGCGCAGCTGGGCGAAGACCGACTCGGCGATGTTGTTGTTGCCGCGCCAGTCGGTGGCCCGCTCGGCGTAGGTGAACTGGTCCATGTAGTGGCCGCCGGTCTCCTCGGCGAGCCGGGCGGAGGCCTCGTACACCTCGTCGGAGCGCTTGACCAGGTGGCACTCGCCGCCGTGGAACTGGATCAGGTCGATCTTCGCCTGGCTGGTGGACTTGGCCATCACGGCGATGAACGGCACGCCGATGAGCTGCGCGAAGTACGCCTCGGAGACGGCGGTGGAGCCGCTGGACGCCTCGATCACCGGCTTGCCGGGGCGGATCCAGCCGTTGCAGAGCCCGTACAGGAAGAGCGAGCGGGCCAGCCGGTGCTTGAGCGAGCCGGTCGGGTGGGTCGACTCGTCCTTGAGGTAGAGGTCGATGCCCCAGTCGGCGGGGAGCGGGAAGCGGAGCAGGTGGGTGTCGGCGGAGCGGTTGGCGTCGGCCTGGACCTTGCGCACCGCCTCCTTGAGCCAGCTGCGGTAGGCCGCGTCGGAGCGGTCCACGTCGTCGGTCCGCTCGGCACTCGGCTGGGCGCCCATGGTCACTCTCCTCGCTCGACCCCCCGTCTGCTCACTACGAGTGTACGAGAGTCACGATAAGTGACGGTTTTCGTAGCCCCAGGTTCCGCTTATCGCGTGCCCGGTTATCGCGTGCCCGGCAGCCCCCGCCCAGCTCGGCGCTCACCCGCCGGGCTCGGCGCCCACCCGCCCAGCTCGTGGGCGCTCACCCGCCGCTCAGGCCACCACGCGGGCCACTACGCCAGACCACCACGCGGGCCGCCCGCCGTTCAACCCGCCGCGACCGACTGCGGGTCGGCGAGGTACGGCCGCCAGGCCAGCTCCGCCGCCCCGGCCAGCGCGCTGTGCGCCAGCTCGGCGCCGACGATCGGCACCCGGCCGCTGCGCCCCCAGAGGCAGCGCTCGGCGACCACCGCGCGCAGCCGGTCGGGCGCGGCCTCCAGCAGGTCGCGGTGGAGCCCGCTGAGCACCACCCGGTCGGGGTTGAGGATGTTGGCGACGCCGGCCAGCCCCAGACCGAGCCGGTCGATGACGTGCTCGACGGCGGCCCGGGCCCGCTCGTCGCCGGCGGCGGCGTGGCAGAGTTCGCGGGCCTGGTCGAGCAGCGGCCGGTCCGGGTCGGGGGTGAGCCCGGCGGCGGCGAACAGCGCGTCCGGGTCGGTCTCGGAGTTGAGGCAGCCCCGGTTGCCGCACTGGCAGGGCCGGCCCTGCGGGTCCACGGTGAGGTGGCCGACCTCGAGCGCGAGCCCGGCGCTGCCGGTGTGCAGCCGGCCGTCGATCACCAGCGCGCCGCCGACGCCGCGGTGGCCGGAGGTGACCAGCAGCAGGTGGCGGGAGTCGCGGCCGGCGCCGTGCCGGTACTCGGCGAGCGCGGCCAGGTTGGCGTCGTTGGCGATGGCGGTGGGCAGCGGGTCGAGCGCGTTCGGCCCGTTGTCGGCACGGCCGACCTCGACGTCGTACAGGTCCGCCACGGGTGTGCCGCTGGGCCAGGCGAAGTGCAGGGCGGCGAGCGCGGTGCCGTCCGGTTCGGTGACCGGGTTGGGCAGGGCGAGCGCGGCGCCGAGGCAGCGGCGGCCGCTGTTGCGGGCCAGCTCGGCACCGGCCTCGGCGACGGCGCGCAGCATCCGGACCGGGTCGGTGGCGGCGGGCAGCGGCCGGTGCACCGGGGGGTCGAGCAGTCCGCCGAGGCCGGCCAGGGTGACGCTCAGGCCGTCGGCGTGGATCTGGCCGGCGATCACCACCGGGCCCTCGGGGTCGATGGCCAGCCGGTGCGAGGGGCGGCCGCGGCCGCCGCCGGCCGGGCGGGAGTCGACGGTGATCAGGCCGAGCGCCTCCAGCTCCGCCGTGACCGCGCCGGCGGTGGCCCGGGTGACGTCGAGCGCGCGGGTGAGCGCCGAGCGGGTCGGGGTCTGGCCGGTGTGGATGAGCGAGAGCGCGGGGCCGAGCAGCGTCCGGCCGCGGTCGGGGGCCGCGCGGCGCTGGGCGTCGCGCTGCGCCTCGCGATCGGCCTCGGCGCCGGGCCTCGGGCCGGCGGGCTTCCGACCGGGGGCCTGCGGGCCGACGGGCTTCGGACTTGAGGGAGTGAGCTGCACGCCCCTATTGTGACTTTGTGCCGCTTCGAAACAAAATCCGTTCCCACGCCCGAACCGACCGGCCGTCCACCCAGTCTCGCAGCACACCCGCCGTCCCCGACACCCCCTGGAGCGCCGCCCGCCTCGCGCTCACCGCCTTCTTCGCCGTCGACGGCTTCCTCTTCGCCGCCTGGGTCGTCAGGATCCCGGACATCCGCAGCCAGGTCAGCGCCTCGCACAGCGCGCTCGGCCTCGCCCTGCTCTGCGTGTCGGCCGGCGCCGTCGCCACCATGCCCCTGGTCGGCCGGCTCTGCCTGCGCTACGGCTCGCGGCCGGTGACCGTCGGCTCGCTCGCCCTGCTCGGCCTCGCCGTCCCGCTGCCCGCGCACGCCCACTCGGTGGCGGCGCTCGGCGGTGTCCTGCTGCTCTTCGGCGCGGGGTACGGCGGGGCCAACGTCGCCATGAACAGCGCCGCCGTCGACCTGGTCGCCCAGCTGCGGCGCCCGGTGATGCCCAGCTTCCACGCCGGGTACAGCCTCGGCGGCCTGCTCGGCGCGGGCGTCGGCGGGCTCCTCGCCACCACCCTCAGCACCGCCTGGGCGCTCGCCCTCGGCGGCCTGCTCGGACTGACCGTCACCGCGGTCGCGGGCGTCGTGCTGCTGCGCGGGCCGGCGGCGCCGGTGGTCGCGCCGGACCGCGCCGCCACCCCGCCCCCGGGGAAGACCCGCCTTCCGCACGCCGGGCTGCTCGTCCTGCTGCTCGGCCTCACCGCCTTCTGCACCGCGTACGGCGAGGGCGCCATCGCCGACTGGACCACCCTGCACCTCACCGACGACGTCCACGCCACGGCCGGCGCGGCCGCCGCCGGGTACGCCGCGTACGCCTTCGCGATGACCGGCGGCCGGGTCGCCGGGACCTGGCTCTCCATCAGGCTCGGGCAGACCCGGCTGATGCTCCTCGGCGGCCTCACCGCCGCGGCCGGCATGCTGCTCGCCGCGCTCGCCCCCGCGGTGCCGCTCGCCCTCGCCGGCCTCGTGCTGGTCGGGCTCGGCCTGGCCAACCTGTTCCCGCTCGCCATCGCCCGGGCCGGCGCCACCGGCGGCCCGCAGGGCGTCGCCCTCGCCTCCACCCTCGGCTACGGCGGCATGCTGATCGGCCCGCCCGTGATCGGCTTCCTCGCCGACGCCGCGAGCCTCCCGCTCGCCCTCACCACCGTCGCCGCGGCCGCCACCGTCGCCGCCCTGCTCCCCCTCACCGCCCGGGGGCGCTGAGCCGACGGCGAGTCGTCGTCCGCTCGCCCCCGGAGCGGACGAGGCACGCCACCACTCTCCGCACGGGCGACCGCGGCGGCGGCCCCGGCCGTCGCCGTCGTCGCCGCACCGAACGATCCCGAGGACCTACCGGAGGCCCCCAGCCTCTCCCGGACCTCGTGGCTATCACCACCGTCCTCGCCGACCACCGACGTCGAGCCCCCGGCACCACGGGAAAACCCGTCGAGCCGCTCCACCGGGCCGCCCTACGCTGTCGCCATGGACGGAGCCCTGTACCGCCTGACCGGCGAGGACGACGACGAGCTCTGGGCGTACGCCCGGGACGCGACCGGCCTGTTCGATCCGCTGCCCGGCGACCGCCGCCGGGTCCGGCTCCTCGGCTGCGCGCCGCAGGGCGGCCTGGAACGGGCCCTGCGGCACCTGGGCGGCAGGCGTGCCGAGGCGGGCCGCGGCTACCTCGAACTGCTGGACCACGCCGGTGCCGCGATGGGCTCCTACTTCGTCTCCGAGGTGACGGCCCGGGAGGTACGGCCGTCCGGCCACGGCGCGGAGCTGGTCGACCTCACGCTCGACCTCTGGTGCGCCAACCTGCTGCCGCACTCCGCCTGGCCGTGGGAGCTCCGCCGCGCCGGGCGGCTGGACCGACCCGGCCTCTGGCGCTCCCTCGGCCCGGCCGGACGGCACGCCTGGCTCTCGGTGGCCCTCTGGCACCACGGCCACCGTGGGGTCACCGACGCCCCGCCCGGCACGGTCCACGTGCTCGACGGCCGCCACGTGCTCGACGAGGACAGCTTCTACTGCGCCATCGGCGAAGCCGTGAACGGCCCCGGCGGCCAGGGGCGTGTCTGACAATTCCCGCCGGGCGCCCGGCGCTGGGGCACGCACCTCGCCGCGTTGTCGTCAGTCGCCGATGCTCCGCATGGACTCCCTCCTCCGCCTTGCGATGCACGCACCCCAGCGCCGCGCGCTGATCCGACGCGAATTGTCAGACACGCCCCACTTCGGCTGGAACCTCGACGCACTGGACGACTGCCTGGACGGCCGCTGGGGCGCCACCACCCCGTTCACGCTCCGCTGGTCGCACTCCGCCCTCGCCCGGGACCGCCTCGCCCGCTTCCCCACCGTGCTGGAGATCCTCCGCGATCACCGGGTCGAGGTCGACCTGCTCTGACCGCCGCGCGCTCCCGTGGCAGGATGCCGCCCATGACGACCAGTGGGCGGATCCAGGTACTGCGGGCGGCCGAGCGGCCGGCCACTCCGTGGCTCAACGGGGGCGGGGTGACCAGGGAGGTGGCCGGGTTCCCGGCCGGGGCCGGGCCGGCTGCCTTCGACTGGCGGGTCAGCCTCGCGGACGTGGCCTCCGAGGGGCCGTTCTCGCTGTTCGCCGGGATCGACCGGGTGATCACCCTGGTGGACGGCGACGGCATGGTGCTGACCGTCGACGGGGCCGAGCACCGGATCGACGAGCCGTTCCGCCCCTTCGCGTTCTCCGGCGACGCGGCCACGGACTGCCGGCTGCTCGGCGGCCCGGTGGTCGACTTCAACGTGATGACCCGGCGCGGCCGCGCGACCGCCGACCTCGCCCTGGCCACCGCACCCCGGACCGTGGACGTCCCGGCCGGCGGAACCCTCCTCGTGCTCTGCCTCGCCGGCAGCGCCGCGCTCACCGGCACCACCCCGGTCACCAGTACCGCCCCGGTCACCGGCACCACGCTCGCCCGCTTCGACGCCGCCCTGCTGGACGGTCCCGGCGGCCCGTACGAGCTGCGGCCCGACGGCGTGACCGCCGTCGTCACCTTCCGCTGACACGCCGCTGCGCGGGAAGTCGGGCCGGCCGACTTCCCGTGCAGCCATGCGGGCAGCAGCCCGCGGGCCACAGCCCTACCCGGGCGGACGCCGTCAGCCGCAGTACACCGGCGTCGCGTGCGCCGGGTCGAGGGCGTTGGTGACCAGGTGCAGCGCGGTCGGCGTGAAGGCGATCGCCACGTGCTCGGCGAGCGAGACCGGGCAGCGGTCCTGCAGCACCACGTTGTCCACGTTCGGACCGCTGAGGAACTGGGTGCGGTACGGCGTGACCACCTCGTCGTACACGGTCGCGATCACCGTGTAGCGCACGCCCGGCACGGTGTCCGGCAGGGTGGCCATCTTCTGGTTGAACGCGGAGCCGACCGCCTGGTCCCGGCAGCCCTTGCAAGCGGTGTAGATCAGGTCCGCGACCCCGGGGAAGTACGGCGCCAGGTTGGTGATGCCGTCGAGCGTGGTGCCGTGGTTGGACGGCGCCAGGCCGACCACCTTGTCCACCTTGGCCGCGCCCCCGAGGAACTTCACGTAGTAGTTCGGGAGCATGCCGCCCTGCGAGTGGCCGACCAGGTCGACCTTGGCCGCGCCGGTCGCGGTCCGCACCAGGTCCACGAAGCGGCCGAGTTGGGCGGCCGACTCGTCGGCCGGACCGAGACCGCCGATCGGCAGCAGCAGGCCGCTGCCGGAGGAGGTGATGCCCGGCACCGTGCCGTAGTCGAGGGCGAAGACGCAGTAACCCCGGCTCTTCAGCAGGGGGGAGAGCGCCAGCCAGTTCTCGTACCGGTTGGCGAAGGTGCCGTGCACCAGGACGACCGGGTTGGGGTGGGCGGCGGTGGGCCGGCAGGACCAGTCGTTGGCCCCGGGCGGCGAGGCCACCTGGTCACCGTCCGGCGGGAGTTGGGCCGCCGGGGCGGACGCGGTGGGGGTCGCGTCCACGCCGTCGGCCGCGTACGCGGCACCGGCCGGGCCGCCCGCGAGCAGGGCCCCGGCCAGCAGGGCCGCACCGAGGGCGCCGAGCAGCCGGTGGCGTGCCGGTCTTGCCGAGAAGCGGAGAAGTGGGGTTCTCAACTGTTGCCTCCACAGCAGATGTTTGTTACCAACAGGTAACCCGAGTGCCTCCATCATGCGGTCGCCCCTCCGACCCGGCCCTTGGGTGTCCCCCAGACCTGGACGGTGTTTTCTGTGACCGGTCACAACCCCCCTGCCCACACCCCCGGTTGGCGGATCCCGGTGATCGGCGGCGTGCCCGCCGACCAGCGACTGCTCGGCGCCGTACCGGAGTTGGTCGAGTCCGTCATCACCGCCCTGCTGGCCCGGGTGCCGACCTACCGCCGGCTGCCCCGCGAACAGGTCACCGGTGAGCTCGCCCAGGTCACCGAGCGCCGGATCCGCGCCCTCGCCCAGGCCGTCCGCACCGGACTCCCCGCCCCCGGGGCCGAGTTCACCGACGTCCGGGAGGCCGCCGCCCGCCGCGCCGAGGAGGGGGTGCCGCTCGACGCCGTCCTGCTCGCCCACCACCTCGGCATGGAGGTCTGCTGGGAGCTGGTCACCCGGCAGGCCCGCGACGGCGACGCGACCGACCTGCTCGTCCTCAACCGGCTGCTGCTCGACCAGCTCCGCCGGGCCACCACCGCGGCCGGTGCCGGCTACGTGGAGGGGCGCCGCAGCCTCGCCGACGAACAGCACGCCGCCCGGCGCGCCCTGCTCACCGCGCTGCTCGACGGCACCCCCGCCGAGGACCACGCCGCCCGCGCCGGACTGCGGCTGCCACCCGCGTACGCCGTGCTCCGCCTCGCCGTCGCCGACCACCCCGACGAGCTGGCCCCCGGCGTCGACCGGACGGTGGCCGGCCACCGCAAGCTGCGCCGGCTCCGCGCCGAACTCGACCACCGCACCCGGCAGTCGGTGCTCGGCTCACTGTCCGCCTCCGGCGGGGTGGCGCTCGTCCCGCTGGACTGCCGGCCGGACGGCGTCCCCGCCGCCACCTGGCAGTTGCTCGCCGACACCGTGCACCGCACCGCCCGTGCCGCGGGCGCCGCCGTCCGGGCCGGTGCCGCGGCGGCCACCCCCGCCGGGGTGCCGGAAGCGGCCGCGCTCGCCCACGAGGTGCTGCGGGTCGCGCAGGCCTTCGACCGCCCGCCCGGGCTGCACCGCCTCGACGACGTGCTGCTGGAGTACCAGCTCAGCCGGCCCAGCCACGCCCGGTCCGGACTCGCCTCCCTGATCGAGCCCTTGGCGGGCTCCGGCGACCTGCTCACCACCCTGCGCACCCACCTCGCGGGCGGCCTCAACCGCCGCCACACCGCCCGCGCGCTCCACCTGCACCCGAACACCGTCGACTACCGCCTGCGCCGCATCGCCGTCCTCACCGGCCTCGACCCCACCCACCCCGCCGACCTGCTCCGCATCACCGCCGCCATCGCCGCCCACGACGCCGTGCGCACCCAGGAACCGGCCTGACGCCGGCCCGCCCCCGAGCGTGTCGGTACCGGCGGGCACGATGGCGGACGTGGAACTCCGAGCAGAACTGTCACCCCCGCCGGTGAGCCCGGCCCGGCTGGACGACCTGTGCCGCGAGATCGACCGGATCGCCGAACTCGTCCTGACGGGCGCCCAGGAGGCACCGGCGGCGATCGCGGCCTTCAACGCGGCCACCGGCCACGCCTACCGCGCCCCCGACTTCGCCGAGTACGACGGCAGCCGCAGCCGGGAGGACTTCGCCCGGGAGGCCGCCCGGCCGTCCTGGCCCCGGGTGCCCGGCATCACCCGGGCCGAGCTCGCCGAGATCGTCCGCCGGATCCTCGCCGTCGACCCGGAGTGCGGCTTCTACCTGCGACTGCTGGAGGCCAACGTGCCGAACCCCGCGGTCTCCGACCTGCTCTTCCGTCCCCCGGCCGCACTCGCGGACGCGACGGTCGAGCAGCTCGTCGACGCGGCCCTCCGCCACCGCCCGATCGCACTCTGAGCCCTCCCGGCCGACCGGACGCGCCCTGCGCCTCCCGGCCGGCCCGCGGTCCCTCAGACCCCCGACTCGCCCGGCAGGCGCAGGTCCCAGCCCGCCAGGGCGCGCAGTTGCTCGGCGGTGATGTGGTCCGGGAGCGGGCTGGGCGCGTCGTGACGGAAGGGGGGTTGCCAGCCCTCCTCGGCGGTCCAGCGCCGGACGATCTTGGCCGGGGCCCCGGCGACGACGCAGTGGTCGGGCACCTCGCCGCGCACCACCGAGCCGGCCGCGACCACCACGTTGCGGCCGAGCCGGGCGCCGGGGAGGATCACCGCGCCGGTGCCGATCCAGCTGCCGGCGCCGATCTCGACCGGCTCGTTGCGCGGCCACTGCTTGCCGATCGGCAGGTCGGTGGCCCGGTACTCGTGCGCCTGGTCGGATATGTAGACGCCGGGGCCGGTCCACACGTCGTCGCCGAGGACGATCGACTGGTGGCCGACGATGTGGCTGTCGCGACCGATCACGCAGCCGCCGCCGATCCGGACGATCGGCTCGGGCCCGAGGTCGAGGCCGGGCAGGAAGCCGGCGCTGATGGTGACGCGCTCGCCGATGATCGAGAACGGGCCGATGGTGATCCACTGCTCGTTGAAGACCGCACCCAGCGGGAAGCTCAGCTTCGTCCCGGCACCGAGCTCGCCGAACCGGTACGGGCCGGGGCTCTCGCTGGACACCGCCCCGACCCGCTGCACCCACTGCCAACCCCGGTGGACGAGGCGGCCGGCGGCTCGGCGGCCGCCGGACCGGGCAGCGGAGAACAGGGAACGGGTGATCGACATGGCGGCCACGTTACCGGCCCGTACACCGCCGCCACCGGGGAGGCGGCCAACATCACACCGGGTCGGGCTCCCACCCACCGGGCCCGCGTCCGGTGACCGCCGGCCACCGCGGACCACTGCCCGCCACCCCCGACCGCCGGCGGCACCGCCCGCCCCGCCCTCCCCCGCCGGGCCCGCCGGGCCCGCCCGGAGCCCACGGCCACCGAAGTCCGCGGACGGTGCCAGACTCGTCGACCATGGAGATCACCGATCACATCGACGCCCTGCGCCGCGAGGGCCGGCTGCTCGCCGACGCCGCCGCCCGCACGGACCTCGCCGCGCCCGTCCCCACCTGCCCGGACTGGCGGCTGCGCGACCTCGTGCTGCACACCGGCCGGGTCCACCGCTGGGCCACCGCCCACGTCCGGGACGGACTGGCGACGCCGCTGGACGACGACGGGCAGCGCGCCGCCTGGGGGCCGGCGCCGTCGGACGACGCCCTGCTGGACTGGTTCCGCTCCGGCCACACCGCGCTGGTGGCGGCGCTCGCCGCGGCGCCGGCCGACCTCGCCTGCTGGAGCTTCCTCCCGGCCCCGGGCCCGCTGGCGTTCTGGGCCCGCCGCCAGGCGCACGAGACCGCCGTGCACCGCTTCGACGCCGACGCGGCCGCCGGGGCCGAGGGCCCGCGAGTGGCCACCGACCTGGCACTGGACGGGATCGACGAGCTGCTGCGCGGGTTCATGGCGCGCGGCCGGGCGCAGGTGCGCAGCGAGCGGCCGCGCACGGTGCTGGTGCGGGCGGACGACGGGCCGGGCTCCTGGCTGCTGACCGTCAGCCGGGAGCCGCTCGTCGTCACCGTGCCGGCCCCGGCCGACGCGCGGGCCGACCTGACACTGGCCGGCCCGGCCCGCGAGCTCTACCTGCTGCTGTGGAACCGGCTGCCGGCCGAGCGGGTGGAGGTCAGCGGTGACCGGTCGCTGCTGGAGCTGTGGCGGGAGACGGCCGCCGTCCGCTGGAGCGGGGCGAGCTGAGCTCCCGCCGCCGTGCCCGCCGCCGGGGGTTCAGCGGGCCCAGGGCGCCGGCCGCTTCTCCAGGAACGCCCGCATGCCCTGCTGGGCCTCGTCCGAGCCGAACAGCCGGGCGGACAGCTCGACCAGTTCGTCGGCGTCCCGCTCGAAGGAGCGCACCACCTCGGCGTTGGCCAGTCGCTTGGACTGCGCGAGGCCCTGCGGGGAGCCCTGGCGCAGCGCGTCCAGCAGGCCCTTGAGCGCGGTGCCGGTGGACTCCGCGGAGTCCGTCGCCTCGGTGATCAGGCCGATCCGGGCGGCCTCGGCGGCGCCAAAGACCTCTCCGGTCAGGTAGTAGCGGGAGGCCGCGCGGGGGTCCAGCTTGGGGCGCAGCGGCAGCGAGATGACGGCGGGGGCGAGGCCGAGGCGGACCTCGGTGAAGGCGAAGGTGGCGGCCGGTCCGGCGAGTGCGAGGTCGGCGGCGCCGACCAGGCCGAGTCCGCCGGCCCGGACGTGCCCGTCGATCACGGCGATGACCGGCTTGGCGCAGTCGACGATCGCCCGCTGGAGGTCGACCAGGCCGCGCGGGCCGACCGTCGGGTCCGCGCCGGTCGCCTCGGAGAGGTCGGCGCCCGCGCAGAACACCTTGCCGGCGTGGCCGAGCACCACGGCGCGGACCTCCGGGTCGGCCGCGGCGGCGGCGAGGCCGGCCGTCAGCTCGGCCATCAGCCGGGTGGAGAGCGCGTTGCGGTTGTGCGGCGAGTCGAGGGTGAGCGTGGTGACGGCGTCGGTGGTGGTGACGCGGACCAGGGGCACTTCGCGGGTCATCGGTGCGGGCCTGCTTTCCGGCTGAGGGTGGGTCGGACTGCGGCGGCGCCGGTCCCGGCGGGGACGGCGCCCGGACGACTCTGACATGCCCACCCGCCGCTCGGCCAGAGTCACCCGCCAGGGAAATCCGTGCCCGGCGGTCCGGTCGGCCGTGCGGTGGGCCGTGCGGTCAGCCGTGCGGTGGGCCGTCCGGGAGGCCGGCCGGGCGGGCGGCGGCGGGCCGGAGAAAACCGCTGGTGGGCCCGGTGCCCGGCACGGCACCATCGTTGACCATGACCACCGACGCCGTCCTCCTCCTCTCGCCCCGGATCAACGACACCGGCCTGCAGCTGCGCACCGCGGCGGGCCGGCGCGGGCTGCGCGTGCACACCGCGGCGGCCTGGCGGGCGCCGGAGGAGCTGCTGGGCGAGTCCGTGCACGTGTACGGCGGGCCGTTGTTCGGCGACGCGGTCGGCGGTGCGTTCGGTCTGGGCCTGCTGCAGCCGGGCGACGACTGGCTGGCCCGCCTGCCGCGGGAGCTGACCGGACGGTCCGTCCGGCTCACCACGCTGGCCGAGGCCCGTGGGCTGCGTCGCCCGATGTTCCTGAAGCCGCCGGGCGACAAGCTGTTCCCGGCCAAGGTGTACCGGGACGGTTCCGGTCTGCCGGGCCCGGACGCGCTGGAGGACGACACCCCGGTGCTGGCCAGTGAGGTGGTCCGGTTCCGCCGCGAGTACCGGCTGTTCGTCCTGGACGGCCAGGTGCGGACCGGCTCGCGCTACGCGGTGGACGGTGACCTGGACGTCGCGCCGCTCGCCGAGGACGGTCACCGGGCGGAGGTGGCCGCCTTCGCCGCCGAGGTGCTGGCCGCCGCGGCGGGGACGCTGCCGAGTGCCACGGTGATCGACGTCGGCCCGGTGGGCGATGGCCGCTGGGCGGTGGTCGAGGCCAACTCCGCCTGGGCCAGCGGCGGTTACGCCTGCGACCCGGACGCGGTGCTGGACGTGGTGCTGCGGGCGGGCGGTCCGGCCGCCGTGCTGGGCGAGGCCGACCGCCGGTACTGCCGCGCGCTGCCCGAGGTGGTCCACTGAGCGTGGGCCCCGGCCCGGTCGGAGTGGCCGGAAAGCGCTGGTGTGCTGATCATCCGTCGGCCACGATGGACGCCATGACCTCTCACACCCCGCACCTCACCCACATCGCCGAGCCGCCCGGGGTCGCCCCCGGGACCGGGTACACCCAGGTCGTCAGCGGCACCGGCCGGCTGGTCGCCGTCTCCGGCCAGGTCGCGTTCGACGAGCAGCGGCGACTGGTCGGGGCCGGCGACCCGAAGGCGCAGGCGCGTCAGGTCTTCGAGAACCTGAGCCGCTGTCTGGCCGCCGCCGGGGCCGGCTTCGCCGACGTCGTCAAGCTGACGTACTTCGTCACCGACATGGCGTTCATGCCGGCCGTCCGGGAGGCCCGGGACGAGCACTTCGGCGCCACGCCATTGCCGGCCAGTTCGGCGATGCAGGTCGCGGCGCTCTTCCTGCCCGAGGTGCTGATCGAGATCGAGGCACTCGCCGTGGTCCCCGACGAGCGCCCGGCGGCGCAGGGCTAGGCCCCTGACCGGCGGGTCGTGCCGGACAGGCCCCGGGCTACGCCAGCGCGCCCCGCCGCCGGCCCCACCGGACGGCGGGGCGCATGGCCAGCCCGGCTGCCGCGAGCAGTGCGCCGAGGGCGGCCCAGCCGAGCAGGCCGAAGCCGACGACGGCGGTGCTGACCACGGCCGGTCCGATCATCATCGCGGCGGCCGTGCCGGCGTTGTAGACGCCCTGGTAGGCGCCGTGGTCGCGGTCGCCGGCCAGGTCGTAGCTCAGCGCCCAGCCGCCGGCCTGGGCGAGCACCTCGCCGAGCGCCTGCAGCGCCACGCCGCCGAGCACCGCCGCCGCGGCGACGAGCGGCGGCAGCCCGTGGGCGAGGGCGATCACCAGGCTGGAGGCGGCCAGGATCAGGCCGGCCCGGCCGCAGATCCGGGCGGCGGTGGTCGGGTCCTCGGTGCCCCGGGTGGCCCGGACCTGCAGGGCGATCACCAGCACGGTGTTGACGATCAGGGTGCCGGCCACGGTGATCCGGGGCGCGTCGGTCTGCTGGACGACCCAGAGCGGCACGCCGACCTCGAGCATCGCGAACTGCAGGCAGAGCAGCGAGTTCAGCACCGTCACCACCAGGAACGGCCCGTCCCGCAGCGCCGGGTTGCGCCGCCGCACCGCCTTCGCCTTCGCGCCGCTCCCACCGGTCGCACCGGTCGCACCGGCGTCGCCGGGGCCGCCGTCCTCCGCCGGTGCCGCGACCGGCCGCTCGGCCGCCGGGACGCGCAGCCGGTGGAACAGCACGGCGACCACCGCGTACGACACGGCGTCGCCCAGGATCGCCGTCAGGTACGCCGGCCGGCTGTCCACCTGGAGCGCGATCGCGCCGAGCGCCGTGCCGAGGCAGATGCCGACGTTGGTGACCACGCGCAGGTAGGCCCGGCCCGCCACCCGGCGGTCGGCGGGCAGCACCTCGGCGTAGAGCGCGTTGCGCACGGCGGCCGAGCCCCGGTCGACCGCGCA
Source organism: Kitasatospora sp. NPDC127111 (assembly GCF_042677465.1). Lineage (NCBI taxonomy): Bacteria > Bacillati > Actinomycetota > Actinomycetes > Kitasatosporales > Streptomycetaceae > Kitasatospora > Kitasatospora sp. NPDC127111. The sequence continues at coordinate 10,298 of NZ_JBHXTG010000030.1, read as the reverse complement.
GACCAGGCAGGCCAGCGCCAGGAAGGCCGGGTAGCCGTGCACCAGGGCGTAGCAGGCGGTGCCCACGCCGTTCGCCGCGACCAGCAGCACCAGGACCCGCCGCGCTCCCCACCGGTCGGCGGCCCGCCCGGCGGGCACGCTGGCGGCGACCCCGCAGAGCCCGGCGACGGTGAGCCCGACCCCGAGCTGAGCGGCGCTCAGCCCGAGCACGCGGGTGAAGAAGAGCACGCTCACGCTGAGCGAGAGGCCGCTGCCGATGGTGTTGACGAGCGTCAGCGCCGCCAGTCGGCGGACCATCGGGTCGGGGTGCAGCAGCCGCGCGGCCCGCGCGGAGCCGGGCGATCCCGGGCCGGGCCGTCCCGCGTCGGCCGGTCCGTGGCCGGTCGGTGCGTGGCCGGCCGGTCCGCCGGCGGACGAGCCGTCGCCGGTCCTTCCCGTGCCGGTCGATCCGTGGCCGGGCAGGCCTGAGTCGGGGGTGGCGGTCTCCGCCGGTGAGCTGGTCATGCCCACGATCCCACCCCCTTCCCCCGCTCCCGCAGTATTGATTTAGGCTCTGGCTCAAAGTCCGAGCGGGCCGGGGGTGGGACGTGCACAGGTTCAGGCTCTCCCTGGCCGACCTCGCCACCACCTGGTTCGCCTGCTCGCCGATCCAGGAGGCCGTGCTCAGCCTGCGGATGTGGACCCACCCGGGCTTCTACACGCTGCAGTCACCCGCCTTCGAGCGGCTGCGCCCGGCCTTCGAGCGGCTGGACTCCGCGCTGCTGCTCTCGCTGGTCGCCGTCAACCGCTGGATCCCCGACTTCCTGACGCCCCGTCCGGCCACCCCGTCGGCCGACTTCCGTACCGAGCTGGCCGTGGTCCGGTCCCTGCCGCCCGAGCAGCTGCGCCCCGAGCTGGAGCAGACCTTCCTGCCGCACGGCCAGCCGCTGCCCGCCCTGCTGGCCGCCGGGCTCGGCGATCCGGCCCGGCTGCTGGCCCGGATCGCCGACGCGCTGGAGGAGTACTGGGAGGCCTGCCTCGCCCCGGGCTGGTGGCCGCAGGCCCGCACGGTGCTGGAGGCGGACCTGGTGTACCGGGCGCGGGTGCTCTCCCAGCACGGCGCGGCGGCGCTCTTCGCCGACCTGGACCACCGGCTGCGCTGGGAGGACGGGGTGCTGGCGATCGACCGCCGCTGGTCGGAGCAGGACGGCGACATCACCGTGGACGGGCGCGGGCTGGTGCTGACGCCGACGTTCTTCGCCCGCGGCGCGATCACGATGATCAGCAACGACCGTCCGCCGCAGATCAGTTACCCGGCCCGCGGGCAGGGCGGGATGGCCGGTCCGGCGGCGCCGGTGACCCGGCGCGCCCTGGAGCTGTTGCTCGGCGCGCCGAAGGCCCGGCTGCTGGCCCTGCTGGCCGAGCCGGCCTCGACCACCGAGCTGGCGTACCGGCTGGGTGTCACCCCGGGCGCGGTGAGTCAGCACCTGGCGGTGCTGCACGAGACCGGCCTGGTGACGCGGGCCCGGCACGGCCGTTCGGTGCTCTACAGCCGCAGCCCGCTGGGCGACGAGCTGACCGGCGGCGCGCGCCGGGCCTGAACCCGGCCGGCGGCGCCAACTCTCCACTGGTACAGACCTGTTGACGCATTGGTCCAGTCCTCCTACAGTGCCCATGCCCCCGCCTCCCCACGGCGCGGGCACCGGTCGGCCACGCACCACCGACCGCGACCCACCGCGACCGACCGGCCGCGCACCACCGGAACGCCCCACCGGCCCGCGCCCACCCGGCCGGGCACCACCCGCACGGTTCTGCACCACCCTGTCCACCCCCACAGCCACAGGGAGAACCATGTCCGTCCCACCCCGGCCCGCGCACCTGTGGGCCCGCCGCCCGGCCCGCCGCCCCCGGGCGCGCAGCAGACTGCTGACACTGCTCGCCGTCCTGCTCCTCCCGCTGCCCGCGCTCACCGCGCTGGCCGCCCCGGCGCACGCCGCCGGCCGGCTCACCGCCGCCTTCACCACCGCCGACAACGGCTCCTGGTGGAAGGGCACGTACGTCGTCCGCAACGACAACGCCGCCGCCGTTCCGGGCTGGACGCTGGAGTTCGACCTGCCGGCCGGCGTGTCGGTCCAGAGCAGCTACAACGGCACCGCGACGGTCAACGGCCGCCACGTCACCGCCACCAACGCGTTCTACAACGCGAACGTCCCCGCGCACGGCACCACCGAGCCGTACAGCTTCTGGTTCGTGGCCAACGGCCCGATCGGCGCACCGACCGGCTGCCGGATCAACGGCGACAAGTGCGACGGGAGTCCGGACGTGCCGCCGTCCGCGCCCGGGACGCCGGTGGTGACCGAGGCGACCGCGCACAGCCTCGCGTTGACCTGGCCGGCCGCCGTCGGCGGGGACTTCCCGGTCGCCTCGTACGAGGTGCTGAACGGCGCCACCGTCGTGGGCTCCGGCGCGACCACCGACACCGTGGTCACCGGGCTCACCCCGGCCACGTCGTACACCCTGACCGTCCGGGCCAAGGACACCCGGGGCAACACCGGCCCGCTGAGCCCGCCCGTCACCGCCGCCACCGTCGACCCGGCGACCGACCCCGTCCCGCCCACCGCGCCCACCGGCCTGCGCGCCACGGCGGTGAACTCCACCGACGTGACGCTCGCCTGGAACGCCGCCACCGACAACGCGCGGGTCGCCGCGTACGACGTCTACCAGGGCGCCTCGCTGGTGCGGTCGGTCACCGGCGGCACGCTGACCGCGACCGTCAACGGCCTCTCCCCGTCGACCGGTTACACCTTCACCGTGAAGGCCCGGGACGGCGCCGACAACGCCTCGCCCGCCTCGGCGCCGCTCACCGTCACCACCGCGGACCTGGTCGGCGCCGGTACGTACGCCCGGGTCGGCTACTTCACCCAGTGGGGCATCTACGGCCGCCAGTACTTCGTGAAGAACCTCGACACCTCGGGCAGCGCGGCCAAGCTCGACGTGATCAACTACGCCTTCGAGAACATCGATCCGGTCAACCTCACCTGCCTGGCCGGCGTGACCAAGGGCACCACCGCCGACCCGCAGGACCCGGACCAGGGCACCGGCGCGGGCGACGCGGACGCCGACTACGCCCGCCCGATGAGCGCCGCCCAGTCGGTGGACGGCACGGCCGACGACGGCTGGGGCGAACTGCGCGGCAACTTCAACCAGTTGAAGAAGCTCAAGGCGAAGTACCCGCACCTGAAGGTGGTCGTCTCGCTCGGCGGCTGGACGTACTCCACGTACTTCTCCGACGCGGCCGCCACCGACGCCTCCCGGCAGAAGTTCGTCAGGTCCTGCATCGACGTCTGGATCAAGGGCAACCTGCCGCTCTACAACGGCGCCGGCGGTGACGGCGTGGCGGCCGGCGTCTTCGACGGCATCGACCTCGACTGGGAGTGGCCCGGCTCCGCCGACGGCCACGCCGGCAACCACCACAGCACCACCGACCAGACGAACCTGACGCTGCTGCTGGCCGAGTTCCGCAAGCAGCTGGACGCGCTCGGCGGCCCGCACAGGCTGCTGACCGCCTTCACCCCGGCCGACCCGGTCAAGATCGGCCAGGGCTGGGACCTCTCGAAGATCTTCGGCTACCTGGACATCGCCAACGTCCAGGGCTACGACTTCCACGGCGCCGGCAGCGACAACTCGTGGGAGCCCAACCGGACCGGCCACCAGGCCAACCTCTACGCGGACGCCCAGGACCCGTACCCGAACCGCTTCAGCGTCGACGCGGCCGTCCGGGCCTACCTCGACGCCGGGGTCAACCCGCGCAAGCTCACCATCGGCTTCCCGTTCTACGGGCGCGGCTGGCAGGGCGTCGCGGACGGCGGCGCGGCGGGCGAGTGGCAGAGCGCGACCGGCGCGGCGCCCGGCCAGTTCGCCGAGGAGGCCGGCACCCGCGGGTACCACAACCTCGTCACCGCCCTCCCCGGCCTCACCGTCCGGCACGACACCCAGTCGGCCGCGACCTACGGCTACACCGGCGCGGGCGGGCAGTGGTGGACCTTCGACGACGCCTGGTCGATCGGCCGGAAGACCGCCTACCTGAAGTCGAAGAACCTGCTCGGCGCGATGATCTGGGAGATGTCCGGCGACACCCCGGACGGCACGCTGATCACGGCGCTCGACACCGGCCTCAGGTGAGCACCGGCACCGGCTGAACCGCCCCCGGGGCGGGCGCCGTCCGCGCCCGCCCCGGGGATCCGTCCCGCCACCACCCGCTACCGCCTACCGCCAACCGCCTACCGCGAGGCGACCGCGGCCAGCCGCCGCGCCGACCGGTACTGCCGCAGCACCTGCGCGAAGGTGGTGTGCCCCTGGGTGGTCCGGGCGAAGGCCCGCCAGGCCGGCGCCACCAGGCAGACCGCGGCGTGGAACAGGTACGGCCGGCGCTCGAAGGCCGCCAGCATCTGCTTGCCGGCCCGCATCTCCACGCCCAGCCCGGCCTTGATGGCGAAGGCGTAGTTCAGCGCCTCCCGCCGCACCTCCGCCGCACTGCCCGCCTCGGCCACCTTGACCGCCCACTCGCCGGCCAGCCGGCCCGAGCGCAGCGCGTACGAGATGCCCTCGCGGGTCCAGGGCTCCAGCAGGCCGGCCGCGTCGCCGGCCACCAGCACCCGGCCGCGGGAGAGCGGCGAGTCCTCGGCCCGGCAGCGGGTCAGGTGTCCGGACTCCACGCTCGGCGGGAACCCGGCCAGCCCCAGCCGACGGATGTAGTCGGCCAGGTACTGCTTGGTCCGCTCGCCGTCGCCGCGGGCCGAGATCACCCCGACGGTGAGGCTGTTGGACTCCGTCTTCGGGAACACCCAGCCGTAACTGCCGGGCAGCGGGCCCCAGTCGAGGTGGATCCGGCCGGCCCAGTCGGCCGCGACCGAGGCCGGGACGGGGATCTCCGCCTCCAGGCCGAGGTCGATCTGGTCGAAGGAGACCCCGACGTGCCGGCCGATCCGGCTGGCGCTGCCGTCCGCGCCGACCACCGCGCGGGCCTCGAAGCCGCGCCCGTCGGAGGCGGTGACGACGGCGGTGCGGTGGTCGCCGCCCCGCTGCTCCACCCCGGTGACGGTCACTCCGGTGACCAGCACCGCGCCCGCCTGCTTGGCCGCCTGCACCAGGCGCAGGTCGAACTCGTCCCGGTTGACCAGCCCGAACAGCATCCGCTTCGAACGCCGCGTCCGGGTGAACCGGCCGCCGTACGCGAAGGTGACGGCGTGCACCCGGTCCTGCAGCGGCAGCCGGAAGTCCGGCGGCAGGCTGTCCCGGGACGGGCCGATGATGCCGCCGCCGCAGGTCTTGTACCGCGGGTGTTCGGCCTTGTCGAGGAGCAGCACGCGGCGGCCCTGCGTGGCGGCGGCGTGCGCGGCCGACGCCCCCGCCGGTCCGGCACCGACCACGACGACGTCCCAGACGCCGTCGAGGCGGTCGGGGCCGGCCGCCGCCTGGTCAGGCTGCGGCCCGGACGGCTGTCCGGACGCCGCGGCGTCGAGCGGGCTACGGGGATCGGAGCTTCCGGAGTCAGTCACGTCGAGCAATCCTATGCGGCCGGGTGAGGCACCGTCCGCCGCGGCACCCCGAACATCCACCCGTACCCGCGACCGTCCGTTCGGGCTCGGCCTATGATCGGCGGTACCCCAACCCGACGCCGTCCGTCCGGGTCACCCCGCCGGACGGACGCCAGCCCCCCGGAGCACCCGCATGCCGCAGCAGCCCCTGGCCGACGCCGTCCGGTCCCTGATGGACCGGGCCCGCACCGACCTCGCCGAGCTGGTCGCCTTCCCGTCGGTCGCCGACCCGCGCCAGTTCCCGGTCGAGGAGTGCCGCAAGGCCGCCCGGTGGGTGGCCGACGCCTTCGCCGCCGAGGGCCTGACGAACGTGCAGCTGCTGGACACCCCGGACGGCACCCAGTCCGTCTACGCCGAGCTGCCCGGCCCGGCCGGCGCGCCGACCGTGCTGCTCTACTCCCACTACGACGTCCAGCCCCCGCTCGACGAGGACGCCTGGCTCAGCCCCGCCTTCGAGCTGACCGAGCGCGACGGCCGCTGGTACGGGCGCGGCGCGGCGGACTGCAAGGGCAACATCCTGATGCACCTGACGGCCCTTCGGGCGCTGCGCCGGGTGTACGGCGACGAGTACCCCGTCGGGCTGAAGATCATCGTGGAGGGCTCGGAGGAGCAGGGCACCGGCGGCCTGGAGCGGTACGCCGAGGCGCACCCCGAGCTGCTCGCCGCCGACGCCATCGTCATCGGTGACACCGGCAACTTCGCCCCCGGCCTGCCCACCGTCACCGCCTCGCTGCGCGGCATGACGGTGGTCGAGGTGGCGATCACCACGCTGGCCGGCAACCTGCACTCGGGCGCCTTCGGCGGCGCCGCCCCGGACGCCCTGCAGGCCCTGGTGAAGGTGCTGGCCTCGCTGCACGACGAGAACGGCGACGTCGCGGTGGCCGGGCTGACCAACGACCAGACCTGGCCCGGCGTGCAGTACGCCGACGAGCAGTTCCGGGCCGACGCCAAGGTGCTGGACGGCGTCGAGCTGACCGGCACCGGCAGCGTCGCCGACCGGCTGTGGGCCCGCCCGTCCGTCACCGTGCTGGGCATCGACGCCCCGCCGGTGATCGGCGCCACCTCCTCCGTCCAGTCCGCCGCCAAGGCGCTGGTCAGCCTGCGGGTGCCGCCGGGCACCGACACCGACGCCGCGCAGGACGCGCTGGTCGCCCACCTGGAGGCCCAGGTGCCGTTCGGCGCGCAGGTGCGGATCGAGCGGCACGGCAACGGCGCCCCGTTCAGCGCGGACACCTCCGGCCCGGCGTACGAGGCGATGGGCGAGGCGATGGCCGAGGCCTTCGGCACCCCGATGGTCGCCTCCGGCGAGGGCGGCTCGATCCCGCTCTGCAACACCCTGCAGACCCTCTACCCGCAGGCCGAGATCGTGCTGATCGGCGTCGAGGAGCCGACCACCCAGATCCACGCGGTCAACGAGAGCGTCGACCCGCTGGAGCTGGAGCGGATGGCGCTGACCGAGGCGCTCTTCCTGCGCCGCTACGCGGAGCTGCGCAAGGCCTGACGCCCCGCGCGCCCGCCCCCACCGCGCCCGCCCGGGCCGACAGCCGCCCGGAGCGGCGGGCACGCGGGCCGGCGACGGCTCAGACCGGCACCCGCTCGGCCGACCGCTCCCGGTCGGCCGGCCGGGTGCCGCGCCGTCTCCCCGCCCGCGCGGCCGCGGCGTGCGCCAGCGCGTACCCGACGGCGCCCACCGTGAGGCCGGCTCCCGCCCCGAAGCAGAGCTCCGGGACGAGGTTGCGCCGCAGCGGCGTGAGCCGGTGCCACGCTCCGACCGCCGTCGCCGCGCCCAGCGCCGCGACCACGGCCCGCCGCACCCCCGCGGGGAGCACCACCGCCGGCCGCACCGGCTCCACCGCCCGGCCCGCGCGCGCCGCCCACCCGGCGAGTGCGGCCAGCGCCGGCACCGAGCCGCCGTACTGCAGCACGGTGTACAGCGGAAGTCCGGCGACCGTCCGCTCCAGCACCGGCAGCAGCGCGACGCCCAGCCGGCCCTCGTGCGTGAACGCGTCCCAGCCGACGTGGGTGGCCGCGCCGATCGCGGCCGAAGCGGCGAACCAGGCCGCCGTCGCGGCACCGCCCGCACCGCCGCCGGCCCGCCGGGCCGTCAGCGCCTCGGCCGCGCCCGCCCAGCGCCCGGGCAGCAGGGCGACCAACGGGCCGCGCAGCAGCCCGTGCCACCCGGCCACCAGCACACCCGCGAGCGCCACGTCCACCGTCGGCACCGCCCACCAACGGTGGGTCAGCCCGCCGAGCCCGTACACGCCGGGCAGCAGCGACTCCGCGAAGAACGGCACGTCGGGCGCCATCGAGCCGGCCACCAGCGCCGAGGCGACCAGCGGCCCGCGCGCCCCCGCCGCACGCAACAGGGGCAGGACGGCGGCCGGGTGGCTCAGCGTGAAGGGCATGCCCCCATCCTGCCGTCCCCCGCCCCGCCCCGCGGCCCACGACCACCCGGTACGCCGCCCCCGCCCACCCGGCCGCCCCCGTACGCCGCACCCGGCCCACCGCACCGATCCACCCAGCCCCCAGCCGCACCCCGTCGGGCGGGCCACGCCGCGTCGGCCGCCCGACCTCACCCGACCCGCCGCACCAACCCACGCAGCCACACCCGGTCACACCGGCCCACCTAGCCACACCGAGCCACCCAGCCCGCCGCACCGGCTCACCCGGCCCACCGCACCGACCCACCCAGCCCCCAGCCGCACCCCGCCGGGCCGGCCACGCCGCGTCGGCCGCCCAACCTGACCCAGCCCGCCGCACCGGCTCACCTGGCCCACCGCACCGACCCACCCAGCCCCCAGTCGCACCCTGCCGGGCGGGCCACGCCGCGTCGGCCGCCCGACCTCACCCCACCCGCCGCACCAACCCACGCAGCCACACCCGCCCACTCGGCCGCACCAGTCCGCCCAGCACGCCACACCGACCCACTCGGCCGCACCCGTCCACCCGGCCGCGCCCACTCCCGCACGCCGCACCCCGCCGAACCGACTACGCCGCGTCGGCCGCCCATCCTCACCCAGCCCGCCGCACCAACCCACGCAGCCACACCCGGCCATACCGGTCCACCTGGCACGCCACACCCGCCCACCCGGCCACACCAACCCACTCGGCCGCACCCGTCCACCCGGCCGCGCCCACTCCCGCACGCCGCACCCCGCCGGGCCGGCTACGCCGCGTCGGCCGCCCGGGCAAGGCCGAGCGCGGCCCGCCGCCCCGCCTCCAGGTAGCGCAGCTCGCCGCTGCGGCGGGCGTCCAGCGCGGCGGCGAGCCGGCGGTACCGGCCCGGGGGCAGCAGGCCGGCCGCCTCCTCCAGGCTGACGAAGCGCCAGCCGCGCAGCTCGTCCTGCGGGAGCAGCAGGCGCTGGCGGGCGGCCGCATCGAGCAGGCCGCCGTCGTAGACGAGCCGCAGGCCGCCGCGGCGCGGGCCGGTCCGCGGCTCCCAGTCGACCGCGAGCAACCGCAGGGCGGCCGGGTCGAGCCGCAGTCCCAGCTCCTCGGCGGTCTCCCGCAGGGCCGCGTCGGTGGGCGCCTCGCCGCGCTCGACCACGCCGCCGGGGAACTCCCAGTCCGGCTTGTAGACCGGGTCGACCAGCAGCACGCGGTCCTGCTCGTCGAAGAACAGGACCGCGGAGGCCACGGTGTCGCCGGTCGGGTCGGAGGCCTGCACGATCGGGCAGCGGGCCGAGCCGTCCCGGACCAGCTGGGCGAGCCGCTCGGCGGTCCCGCGCGGTGTCAGGCCGGCCGTGTCGACCAGCCGGGCGTCCCGGGCGAGCCAGCGGCGGGCGGCCCGGTAGCGGGGCAGGTGCTCCAGGCACCACTGTCGGATCCGCGCGCTGCGCTCCGGGTCGCCGGGGATCTCCTCGCGCTGGGCTATCCGCTCACGCAGGATCGTTTCTTCAGGGTCCAGCACGAGGTGGTGCACCGTGATCCCGTGCGAGGCGAGCGCTCCGAAGATCTCGTCCCGGTAGTCCTCGCGGAGCAGCGTCATCGGGACGACCAGCGGTCCCGGGACCTCGCCGAGCAGCGCGGCCGCCGTCTCGGGGACGAGCCGGCGCCAGGCCGGCAGGTCCTGGAAGTCCGACACCGCGGCCAGCCGGTCGGCCGGCAGCATCCCGCGCAGCCCGAAGCCGATCTGCTCCGGGTCGAACAGCGTGCTCCCGGGCAGTAGCTCGACCAATTCCCGGCAGGCACTCGTCTTGCCCGCGCCGAACGTGCCATTGACCCAGACGATCACAACGTCCCCTGCCCTTCGACCTCCCCCGGTGCCGTTCGCACCGGGCGGCGCCCCCGTCAGCCGAACCAGCGCCACCCGTGGTGGTACCCCCGCCGCGCCGGTCCCCATACCTCCCGACGAGGCCCGCCCGCGCTACGGTTCCCGGCCCCGTGACAGCGGCATGTGCCCAGGCCAGACGCCCTGCCCGGGCCTCCGTACGCCCGCGTGACCGCCGGTCCGCACGCCCCCGTTCTCCGGCGTCCGCGCCATCCGTACGCGCCCCTTCCACGCCCCGCAAGCCCTCTCCGTACCCGACCTCCGCCTCCGGCCGGGGCGCGGGAAGTCGGACCGGCCGGCTTCCCGTGCGCCGGGCGCGCCGGCGGTCGCGCCGGCGAGGGCGGCCGCCGGGCCGGCCGGGAGGAGCTGCCTCCCGGCCGGGCCCGGCGCCCGGGGGGTAGGCCGCGGGGGGGGGGCGGCGGGGCCGGCGGGGCCGGCGGGGGGGCCCGGCG